>JANOLA010000611.1:0-9835 GCA_031419535.1 Burkholderiales bacterium
CCGCGGCCAGCGCCTTCGCAGTGTGCAGCTACTGCCGCAGCTCGGTGCTGCGCGAGGGCGAGGCGCTGCGCCGCATCGGCCAGAGCGCCGAGCTGTTCGACGACCACTCGCCGTTGCAGTTAGGCGCCGGCGGGCGCTACCAGGGCAGTGCGTTCACACTCGTCGGGCGGCTTCAGTACCGCAGCAGCGAAGGCACGTGGAACGAGTGGCATGCGTTGTTCGACGCCGCAGTTGCGCCATCGCCCAAGGAAGCAGGCGCGGCGAAGCCCGGCTGGCTGAGCGAAGACAACGGCCGCTACGTGATGGCATTCGACGCGCCGCTCTCGGCGGCGGCGCCCGCGGCCGAGACCTTGCGGCCGGGTGCCGCGTTTTTGCTCGAAGGGCAACACTGGTCGGTCGCCTCGGTCACGGTCGCCAAACTGATCGCCGCGCAAGGCGAACTGCCGCACGCGCCGAACCTGACACGCGCCTTTGTCGTCGCCGATCTGCGCAACAGCGCCGACGCGGTGGCGACGCTCGACTACAGCGACGCGGCGCGGCCCGGGTGGTCGGTCGGGCGCAGCGTCGAGCTCGACGAACTTTCGCTCACCGGCCTGACGCAGGCCAGCGAGAAGTCGGTGCAGGGGCGCAGCCTCGAATGCCCGAGCTGCGGCACGCCGCTCACGGTGCAGCTTGCGACGACGAAGTCGATCGTCTGCCACCAATGCCACGCCGTCGTCGACATCTCCGGCGGCATCGGCGCGGACTTGCAGCATTACGCGCAAGACAACGGACAGGAGCCGCAAATACCGCTGGGCAGCAGCGGCACGCTGTCGTTCGACGGCAAGCCGCGTTCCTGGCAGGTGGTGGGTTATGTCGAACGTTGCGAGGTGGCCGATTCCGGTGAAGACGGCCACAGCGACGACGATGACGACAGCGACGCCGAACAGACCTTCTGGCGCGAGTACCTGCTCTACCATCGCGCCGAAGGCTTTGCCTTCCTCGTCGACGCCGAAGACGGCTGGAGCTGGGCCGTACCCATCACCGGTGTTCCCGAGCGCGCCGGCGATGGCGTGAAATACCGCGGCGCCAGCTACCGCAAACTCTACGACTACACCGGCAAGGTGACCTACGTGCTGGGCGAGTTCTACTGGCGGCTCGAGCGCGAGCAGCTCACGTTCAACACCGATTACCGCGGCACCGGCGCCTTCGCATCGCGCCACTTGAACCGCGAGCGCACCGGCGCCGGTGACGCGCAGGAGATCGTCTGGTCGGCCGGCCAGACGATAGCCTCGGACTCGATTCTGAAGGCCTTCAAGCTCGCGCCCGACCAAGCCCAGGCGTTGCGGCGCGACGCCTCGCCGACATCGGGCAACGCCGCGTCGTTGCTCGCCAAGCTGTTCTTCTGGGGCTTCGTGGCGGTGATCGTGCTGCTGCTCTTCCAGTGCGACTCGTCCGCCGACGATTGCACCGCGCTGCGCGCCAGTTACGGCGAAACGTCCAACGAGTACCGGAACTGCCTCGCGAATCAGCGCAGCAGCTCGCGCACCGGCGGCGGCTCGTGGGGCGGTTTTTCGAGCGGCGGCGGTGGCCACAAGTAGCGCGGCCCGGCGGCGCAATCGCTTTCTTCAACCTTGAAACGGAGGCACTCATGATGGGAATCGAATGGCTCAAGCCCGGCGTCCTGTTCGGCTCGATGCTCTACGCGCTGATCGGCGTGGCGGTGTTCTGGATCTGCTTTCTGATCGTCGACAAGCTCACGCCCTACAAGCTGTGGGAAGAGATCACGGAAAAGCAAAACGTCGCGCTCGCGATCGTGGTCGGCTCGATGTCCATCGCGATCGGGCTGATTGTCTCGGCGGCGGTGCATGGCTGAAGTTCGCCGCGTGCGCCTGCAACGCCGGCGCTGGGGCGGCCGGCGCAGTGACTAAGCATTCCCGGAACGGAGCCGGCCGCCCCGGCGCCGGCGTTGCACTCTCGGAGTCGGCCGAGCAAAGTGACTGACAACGCCGAAAAGCAGGGCCCGCAGCCGGCCGAAGTCGCCCTGCTCGTCTCGGTGTTCGTCATCGCCGCGTGCGGCTTGCTGTACGAGCTGGCGGCCGGGGCACTCGCGAGCTACCTGCTCGGCGACTCGGTGCTGCAGTTCTCCACCGTGATCGGTTGCTACCTGTTCGCGATGGGGGTCGGCTCCTACCTGTCGCGCTTCTTCGAGCACCAACTGGTCGCGCACTTCTTGCGCATCGAGCTGCTCGTCGGCCTCACCGGCGGGCTGCTGCCAGCCGGGCTGTTCGCGCTGCACGCGTTCGCGCCGCCGTCGCTGCGCTTCGCGCTGTACGCCGGCGTGCTGCTGGTGGGCGTGCTCGTCGGCCTGGAGATTCCGCTGGTGATGCGCATCCTGAAGCGCAAGTTCAGTTCGCGCTACCTGCTCCGCGACCTGGTGTCGCAGGTGCTGACCTTCGACTACCTCGGCGCGCTCGCCGTCGCGCTGCTGTTTCCGCTGCTGCTGGTGCCGCAACTGGGGTTGATCCGCAGCGGCGTGCTGTTCGGCCTGCTCAACGCGTTCGTCGCGGTGTGGGCGCTGTGGCTGTTTCGCGGCGAACTGCGGCGCTTCGCGGCGCATGCGCTGGCCTGCGCGTTCACGGTCGCGCTGCTCGGCGCCGCGCTGCTGGGCGCCGATGCGCTGACGCGCTGGACCGAAGAGCGCTTCTATGCCGACAACATCGTGTTCGCCCAGAGCAGCGCGTACCAGCGCATCGTCGTCACTTCGAGCGCGGCCGGCGTGCGCCTGTTCCTGAACGGCAACCTGCAATTCCATTCGCGCGACGAGTACCGCTACCACGAGGCGCTGGTGCACCCGGCGCTGGCCGCGCACGGTGCGCCGCGCAGCGTGCTCGTGCTCGGCGGCGGCGACGGCATGGCGGTGCGCGAAATCTTGCGCCACGCTGGCGTTGAGCGCATCACGCTGGTCGAGCTTGATCCGCACATCACGCGCCTGTTTGCCGAGCAACCCTTGCTGCGGCGCTTGAACGCCGACGCGCTGCATTCGCCGAAGCTGACGGTCGTGAATGCCGACGCCTTCAGTTGGCTCGAGCAAACCGAGGAACAGTTCGACGCGATCGTCGTCGACTTCCCCGACCCGAGCAATTTTTCGCTCGGCAAGCTCTACACGACGAGCTTCTACACGCTGCTCGACCAGCGCCTTCGCGCCAGCGGTTACGCCGTGGTGCAGACGACATCGCCGCTGATCGCGCGCAAGAGTTTCTGGACCGTCATCAGCACCATCGAAGCGGCGGGTTTGACCGCCACGCCCTACCACGCGCATGTGCCGAGCTTCGGCGAATGGGGCTTCGTGATCGCCAGCCGGCGCCCCTGGGCAGCGCCGGCCGTTTTGCCCGCTGGCCTGCGCTTCATCGGCGTTGAAGGGCTAGCCGCGCTGTTCCAGTTTCCGCCTGACATGGCGCGTGTGCCGAGCGGCGTGAACCGGCTGTCGAACCAGATCCTGGTGCACACCTTCGAGCAGGAATGGGGCCGGGCGCATCAATGAGGCCGCGTTGACTTCAGATCGCAGCGCCGACCCGCTGCGGCGCGCCTTGCTCGCCGGCGCCGCTGCGCTGCCATGGGCCGGCTGCGCGCGCGTCGATGCGCCGCGCTACGGCGGCGGCTGGCTCGGCGCGGGGCACGAGCGTGGCCATTGGCTGCGCGATCCGAGCCGCACACCCCCACCCGACGTGCAACGCCGAGCCGGTGTCATCGTCATCGGCGCGGGCATCGCCGGGCTGGCCGCGGCGCGAGCATTGATGAAAGCCGGCATCGACGATGTGCAGGTGTTCGAACTCGAAGACGGCGCGGGCGGCAACAGCCGCGCGCACCGCCTGGGCGGCATGGCGTGTCCGCTGGGGGCGCACTACCTGCCCCTGCCCGGCGCGCAGGCGACCGAGGTGGCTGAACTGCTCGCCGAACTGGGCCTGAGCCGAGATGAGGCCGGCAAGACCGTCTATGACGAACGCCACCTGTGCCACAGCCCGCAAGAGCGCCTGTTCATCGACGGCCAATGGGTCGACGGCTTGTTGCCGCCGGTCGACGCACTGCCTGCGTCCGTGCGCGCCGCAACGCGGGCGCAGTACCAACGCTTCGGCGCGGCGGTGCAAGCCGCCGGCCGCGACCGGGCGTTTTGCGTGCCGACGGCGCGCGCCAGTGCGTCTGCGCCGATCGCGGCGCGGGTCGCGTCGCTCGGAACAGTCAGCTTCGATTCCTGGCTCGACGAACAAGGCTTCAGCGCACCGGCGCTGCGCTGGTACCTCGACTATTGCTGCCGCGACGACTTCGGCGCCGGCGCCGGCTTCGTCTCGGCCTGGGCCGGCTTGCACTACTTCGCGAGCCGCCACGGTTTTCACGCGCCCGGCGCAGACGACGCCGATGCGAAAGGGCGCCCCCAGGCCGACGACATACGTCGTCCGCCCCAA
Organism: Burkholderiales bacterium; assembly: GCA_031419535.1. Classification (GTDB taxonomy): domain Bacteria; phylum Pseudomonadota; class Gammaproteobacteria; order Burkholderiales; family Burkholderiaceae_C; genus JAEMQF01. Next base: position 4,443 of record JANOLA010000611.1, read on the forward strand.
GGGCCACGAAGGGGCCCCTTCGTGGCCCTTGGGGATGAGGAAACTTCGGGCGGCCGTGCGTTTCCTCATGAATCAGGCGCCGTGCTCACCTGGCCGCAAGGCAACGCCTGGCTCAGCGACCGCCTCGCGGCGCCGCTGGGCCCGCGCCTGCACACCGGCCACGTGGCCTTGCGCGTACACGAGGGCCGGCATGACGTGAGCGTCGAGCTCTGGAACATCGCCGCGCAACGGCTCGAAGCGTGGCGCGCCAGGCAAGTGGTGCTTGCGCTGCCCTTGTTCGTCGCGGCGCGGCTGTTGGAGTCGCCGCCCGGCGCACTCGGCGCGGCCGCCGCGCTGCTGCACAGCGCGCCCTGGCTGGTCGCGAACCTGCACCTGAAGGAGGCGCTGGTCGACCGCGGCGGCGCCGCGCCGGCGTGGGACAACGTGCAGTACGGCAGCGCGACGCTCGGCTACGTCGACGCGATGCACCAGAGCACACGCCCGCACCCCGGGCCGACGGTGCTCACGGCGTACTGGGCGCTCGGCGGCAACTCGCCGCGCGAGCTGCGCGAGCACCGCCAGCGCCTGCTCGACGCACCCTGGTCGGCGTGGGCCGACGCGGTGCTGCGCGAACTCGAACCCGCGCACCCCGAGATCGGCGCACGCGTGCAAGGCATCGACCTGATGCGCTATGGCCACGCGATGGCGATTCCCGCGCCCGGCGTGCATGGCCACCCGGCCCTGCGCGCGTTGGCCGGCCGCGGTGGCCAGAGCGGCGGCCGGGTGCACTTCGCGCACAGCGACTTGTCGGGCTATTCGGTGTTCGAAGAAGCGTTCTTCCACGGCGAGCGCGCCGGCCGCGCGGTCGGCCAGGCGCTTCGCGCGCCGCGCCAAGCGCGTCCTGTCTCCTAGGAGTCTAGGTTTCGGTGTCGATCGCGTCGGCGACACGCGCCTGGCGGCGCACGCGCGTGAGTTCCTGGCGCAGCGCGCGCTCTTCGGGCGACTGCATCGGCTCCGGCGCGAGCGGCGCCATGTCGGAGTCGCGCTCGGCGCGTTCGATGCTCTTGCGCTCGCTCAGCAGTTGCAGCCGGGCGCGCACATGGTTCGCCAGGGCTTCCACGTGGTCGAGCCCACGCGCGGTGTCGGTGCGCGGCAGCGACACGATGGTCTTGTCGTGCAGCCTCAGGAGCACACGGCAGACGCGGTTGCGCGTACCGTGCAGCAGCGTGAAGCCGCGTGCCTCGTCTTCCTGCACCGCCACGTCGCGGATGTTCTCGATCGCGATCTGGTGCAGCTTGCGCTGGTAGCCGCGCTGGAACCAGACGAAGTTCGCGCTGGCGCTGGCGCGCTCCCAGCGCATCATGTCGAGCACCACGGCGCCGACCACGAGCCCCGCCCCCAGCGCGCTCAGCCAGCTCGGCGCGAGCGTGGCGCCCAGCCCCATCAGCACACCGGCCACCAGCACCAGCACCACGATCTCGAGCGCGCCGCGGTCCGCCGTGCCGTACACATCGCGCTGGTAGCGCACCCCTTCTTCTTCGCCGCTGGCCAGCGGCGCGACCGCGCTCGCGATCCACTTCGCGGCGCGCGCCAGCAGCACATGCGCGGCAATCGCCGCAAGCAGCATCAGCAAAAACTTGAGCAGCACTCCGCCCGGCGTGGCATCGCGGGCCGCGGCCGCGAATGCCAGGGCGGGCAGGGCGCCGGCAGCCAGGCCGGCCATGCAGCGAATCCAGAGCTGTTTCATGAGTTCGCGACGGTAGCAAGTTCCGCGCAATATCGATAGGGGTCAGGCGGCCGGCCGTAGACAGGTTCACACACTTCACATTTAGGCTCGATTGCAGGCCAGGAATCGGCCGCGCTGCGGGTCCGGAGTCGGCCCAGCCGGGGCTAAGATGCCGCTCCCCCGCGCGAACCGAATCGACGCGGCGCGGCCCCGACATGACGACAATCCTTCAGCCGCACACCCACGACCTCGGCCCCTGGCACCACAGCCACCACTTCGACGCCGGCAACCGCGCCGGCGAGGCGCGCACGCGCTGGGTGCTGGCGCTGACGCTGGCCACGATGCTCGCCGAAGTCAGCGCCGGCTGGTGGACCGGCTCGATGGCGCTGCTCGCGGACGGCTGGCACATGGGCACGCACGCGCTCGCGCTGGGCATCGCGGCGCTCGCCTACGCGGTGGCGCGCGGCCACCGCGACGATTCGCGCTACGCCTTCGGCACCTGGAAGATCGAAGTGCTGGGCGGCTTCGCGAGCGCGCTCGTGCTGGCGCTGGTGGCGCTGGCGATCGCCGCCGAGTCCGCGCTTCGCTTGTGGCGGGCCGAGCCGATCGCCGCGCAGCCGGCCCTCGTGGTGGCGGTGATCGGCCTCATCGTGAACCTGGTTTCGGCGTGGCTGCTGCACGGCGCGGCGGGTTCGCATGCGCATGGCGCGCACGACGGCCATGGTCACCGCGGGCACCACGGTCACCACGGTCACCACCACGCTCACCACCATGGGCAGGGCCACGCGCATCGACATTCCGACGATCATGCGCACGAGCACTCACATGACCCTGCTCACGCTCACTCGCATGAGGCCTCGCGCGGCCATCACCATGGGCCAGCCAGCGTGGCCGCGGCGCAGCCGGCGGCTCGATCCGTCAGCGCAGCCGCTTCGGCCGACCTGAACCTGCGCGGCGCCTACCTGCATGTGCTGGCCGACGCGCTCACCTCGGTGCTCGCGATCGTCGCGCTCAGCGCGGCGCTCTGGCTTGGCTGGTGGTGGCTGGACCCGCTGGTGGGCGTGCTCGGGGCGGCGATGATCGCGGTCTGGGCGAAGGGCCTGTTGTACGAGTCGGCGAACGTGCTGCTGGACCGCGAGATGGACCATCCGCTCACCGAGCAACTGCGGCGCACCCTCGAATCCGACGGCGACGCCAAGGTGGCCGACCTGCACCTGTGGCGCGTCGGGCGCGAACAGTTCGCCGCGGTCGTCTGCATCGTTGCCGACGCGCCGCTCGCCCCGGCCGCGTACCGCGAACGCCTCGGTGCGCACCGCGAGCTGGTGCATGTTTCAGTAGAAGTGAACCGCTGCTTGCAGGCCGCGCCTGCGGCGGTTTGATCCTGCGCGGCGCGGGCGGCTACTCCGGTTCGCGGTTCAGCGCCTCCAGGCGCTGCGGCGTGCCCACATCGGCCCAGGGCACGCCGAGCAGCGCGGCGCCCAGGCGTTGCCGCGCGATCGCCGCGTCGAGATAGGGCCGAAGCTTCGCTTTCGTGCCGGGAACGAGGTCGGCCATCAGCGACGTCACGAACTCGGGTTTGAACAGGGCGATGCCGGACCAGGTGAAGCTGGGCGCGGCGCCATCCGCGCTGCGACCGTTATCGCCCCCGCCCCTATCGCCCCTATCGCCGCTATGGCCCGTATGGCCGGTATGGCCGGTATGGCCGGGATCGACGCCGGCGCCGGCGGGCGCGACAAATTGCGCCAGCCCCCGGCCCATGGCGAAATCGCCTGCCGGATGCTGCGGCGGGTTCGGCACCATCCACAACTGCCCGAGCAGCGCGCTGCGCTCGAAGCTCGCGACGTGCCGCACATCGAAGCCGAAGCGCGGCGCGAACACGTCGGCAGCGACGTACCAGAAGGCGCCATGCGCGCCGTTCGCCATCAGCAAGGGCAGGGCCTTCTTCAGGCCACCCGCCGTTTCCAGCGCGCCGCCATGGTCGCGCCCTTCGAGCGAGTAGGCCAGGCGCAGCCCATACAACGAACCGTCGCCCAACTGCTGAACGATCTTCTCCTCGAGCCACGCCGTGTTCACCACCACTTCGTTGACACCGGCACGCGCCAACGCGCTCAGGTGCCATTCGATCAGCGCCTTGCCGTGCACTTGCAGCAAGGGCTTGGGCGTGTGGTCGGTCAGCGGCCGCATGCGCTCGCCGCGGCCCGCGGCCAGGAGAATGGCTTTCATTGGGGGCGCGCCGGAGTCGGGCTTGCGCCCGGTGCCAGCGCGCCAAGCGCCGCCAGCACCGCGGCTTCGCGCTCGGGCGTCAGGCCGGCCTTGTCGAACACCTGTTGCTCGGGTGGCAGGCCGCGGTACCACGCCAGCGTGTCGGCGACGGTGCGCGCCAGCGGGCGGCTCGCGAGGCCGGCGCCGATCGCCCGGCTCGCGTCGGTGAGCATGAAGGCGCGGTGTTCGTCGTCGGCCGGCACGGCCAGCGGCAGGTCGCTCCACGGCTCCACGCCTTGCGCTTGCAGCGCGGCGATGTCGCACCACTCGAAGCGCACCTTCACGCCGGCAGAGGCGGCACAAGCGGCGAGCAATTCGCCGAACGTGAAGCGCCCGCCCTCGCTGACGACGTTGAAATGGCCGCGCGCACCGCTGTGAATGCAGCGCAGCGCGAACGCGGCAAGGTCGCGCACGTCAATCCACTGCACCGGTGCGTTGGGTGTTCCCGGCGCGAGCACGGTGTCGCCCTCGGCGGCGCGCGCCAGGCGCGCCGGCCAGTAGGTGAAGCGCTGCGTCGGGTCGTGCGGCCCGACGATCAGGCCCGGGCGCAGCACCAGCGCCGCGCCGGGGAAGCCGCGTTCCACCTGCGCCTCGCACAGCGCTTTCAGCGGGCCGTAAGTACGTCCGTCGACGGTCGTCGTGTCGGGGTCGGCTATCGTTCCCAATGGGCTTTCTTCGCGGCTTGGCGTGCTCGTGCTGGCGTAGACCGACACGCTGGAGATGAACAGGTAGCAGCCGACCCGGCCACGCAGCATCTGCGCCATGTGCGCCACTTCCGCGGGCAGGTAGCCGCAGGTGTCGACCACGGCGTCCCACCGGCCTTCGGCCAGCGCCGCCAGATCGCCGTTGCGGTCGCCCTGGCGAAACTCGACGCCGGGCGGCGCCGCGCCGGTGCGGCCGCGATTGAACAGCGTCACGCTGTCGCCACGCGCCAGCGCGGCCTCGACGATGTGCCGGCCGACAAAGCGCGTGCCACCGATCATCAGCAGCTTCATGCGCGCACCAAACCCGCCGCCGCGCCCGCGCGCCGCAGTTCCTGGCGCGACACCTCACCCGGCGCGAACGCCTGCACCAGCCAGTCGAGCGCGATGCGCGCGCCGCGCGAGTGCTCGCCCTGCACGTTGCAGACGAACAGGTCGATCGTCACCGCGCCCAGTTCGGGCCAGGTGTGTACCGCGAGGTGCGACTGCGCGAGCAGCACGACGCCGGTGATGCCGCCTTGCGCCGCGCCTGCTCCCGGTGCGGCACTCGCGGTCGCCACACCACTGGCGCCCGGCGCGGCTCTCCCGCCTTGCACCGCACCCGCTGCCGGCACAAGCGTCGGCGGCGTGGCATCAAAACGGTGAAACAACTCGCCCACGGCCTGCAAACCGGCGCGCCGCGCCGCCTCCAGGCAGAGTTCGCGCAATCGATCGGGCTGCGTCAT
>JANOLA010000612.1:0-10118 GCA_031419535.1 Burkholderiales bacterium
GCTGTCGCAAGCCATCATCTTCGTGCTCGGCTGGCCGCTGGAATGGACCGAGATCATCATCATCTTCATCCCGATCTTCCTGCCGATGCTGCCGCACTTCGGCATCGACCCCATCCTGTTCGGCGTGCTCGTCGCGCTGAATCTGCAAACCGCGTTCCTGTCGCCGCCGATGGCGATGTCAGCGTATTACTTGAAGGGGGTGAGTCCGCCCTCGGTATTGCTGACGCAGATCTTCAGCGGTTGCATGCCCTTCGTTTACGTGGTGCTCGTGACGATGGCGATCGTTTACGTCTTCCCAGGCATCGCGTTGTGGCTGCCGAACACGCTCTATGGCAAGTGACGGCAAGTGATTTTCGCGACCACACGATGGATGTGAACCGGCTCGATCTGCTGTCGGCCAGCGAATCAGCCCAGGCCATTCAGTCAGGCGCGATCAGCTCGGTGCAGCTGGTCGAGGCCTGCCTGGCGCGCATTCGCGACCTCGAGCCGAAGGTCCAGGCCTGGCAGTTTCTCGACGAAGCGCATGCGCTGGCGCAAGCCAAGGCGCGCGATGCTGACCGCAGCGAGGGCCGCGCGATTGGCGCGTTGCACGGTGTGCCGGTAGGCATCAAGGACATCATCGACACGGCCGACATGCCCACCGAAGACGGCACCGTGCTGCACGCCGGGCGCACGCCGGACCGTGACGCGACGGTGGTGGCGATGCTGCGCGCGGCGGGCGCCGTGATCATGGGCAAGACGGTGACGACGGAATGCGCCACGTACACGCCGGGCAAGACGCGCAATCCGCACAATCCGGAGCGCACGCCGGGCGGCTCGTCGTCGGGCTCGGCCGCGGCAGTGGCGTGCGGCATGGTGCCGTTGGCGATCGGCACGCAGACGAACGGCTCGGTGATCCGCCCGGCATCGTTTTGCGGCGTCTATGGCTTCAAACCGACGCACGGCCTGGTGCCGCGCCACGGCATCATGAAGCTGTCGCGCACGCTCGACACCGTGGGCGTGTTCGCGCGCACGCTGCAAGACGTGGCCTTGATCGCCGAGCAGATCGTCGGCCATGACGAACGCGACCCCGACACGCGCCCGCGCGCCAAGCCAACGTTCCAGCGCACCCTCAATGAAGAGCCGCCGTTCGCGCCGCGCTTTGCCTTCGTCAAGACGCCGATGTGGAGCCGCGCCGAGGCTTCGACCGGCGAGGCTTTTGCGGAGTTGACGCAGTCGCTGGGCGCGCACTGCGAAGCGCGCGAATTGCCCGAGTCGCTGAACGACTCCTGGGACTGGATGCGCACGATCCAGGAAGCCGAGATGGCGGCCCTGCTCGATCTGGAATGGGAACGCGGCCGAGAATCGATGTCGGCGCCGCTGCGCGAGCAGATGGCGCGCGGGCGCGCCGTGCTCGCGCTCGACTACCAAAAGGCCGTGGCGCGCATCCCCCAGCTCATTGCGGGCTTCGACGAACTGTTCGACAACTTCGACGCCATCGTCACGCCCTCGGCACCCGGCGAGGCGCCGCCCGCGGCGACCACCGGCGACCCGGTGTTTTGCTCACTCTGGTCGATGTGCGGCATGCCGGCGCTGAATCTTCCGCTGATGACGGGCCCCTCTGGGCTACCGCTGGGCGTGCAGCTCGTCGGCAAGCGCGACTGCGACGCACGGCTGCTGCGCACCGCGCGCTGGCTCGCGCACCATGTTCAACACGCGTGAGTTCGCGACACGCCACCCCACAGGAGTTAAAACATGCCCGTCAAACTGTTTTCCGCGGTGGTCGCCATCGTGCTGATGCTGAGTTTCCTCGGCGCCATCGTCTTCAAGCTCAAGGAAGTCGCGCTCGGCGTCGTCGCGCTGATCGGCATCGTGATGATGCTGGTTGACCTGAAGCAGTCGCTGCAAAAAGCCGAGGACTGAAGCGGCTCGGGGATAGGCTCAGAGGCTGAGAGTTATTCAGCCCTTGAATCCGCGCAAGCCAGCAGCGGCTTGCTTGCGCACCGCCGCCTGCACCGGTGGCAGCCAGCCGAGCAGCAGGCCTTTCAGCCCCAAGGCCTGGCGTGCCCAGCGGTACAGGTCGAAGCGATCGGTGTGCTTCACGATCTTGCCGTCCTTGAACACGAAGCTCGCGTCGATGCGGTTCTCGACCTTGTTCCCGGTTCCGGAGAACGTGTAGGTTGCCACCCAGTGCGCGCGGCCTTCGCGGTCGTCGGCTTCGATGTTGCTCGCCACCACGTTCAGGTCTTTCGCGCGCGCGCACAGCATGCGCCACATGCGCTTCGCGTCGTCGCCGCGCAGTGTCTGAAACACCGGGTCGTGGAACTCGATGTCACTCGTGTAGCAGGCGTTCATCGCGTCGCTGTCGGATTTCGCGAAGGCGGCGTAGAAGTTTTCGATCAGCTTGGCGTTCGCGTGCATCGTGGGCTCGGTTGAAGTGGCGGGGCAGAGGCCTCAGCGTGCGGCGTGCAGCGGCAGCTCGAGAATCTCTTCATCTTCGTCGAACTCGCCGGTACGGCGAAAACCACAGCGTTCGTAAAAGGCGATCGGGCTGTGCGGGCCGGGCACGCACGAGGTGCGCAGCTTCGTCTGCCCCGGCCGGCTCCGCGCGTGGTCGATCACCAGGCGCAGCGCGGCGCGGCCGTAACCCCGGCCCTGCTGGCGTTCGTCGATCATGAAGCGCCACAAGCCCACTTGCGCCGGGCCGATCCAATCGGGCAGCTGCGTCGGGTCTTCGAGCATCACAAAGCCCACCGGAGTGTCGTCTGCAAAGACCGCGCGAAACCAGGCCTCGCGGTGAAAGTAGGCCTGCGCGATCGACACCGCGTTGCTCGCCACGTACGGTTGCTGCAAGGTCGATACGCGCAGGTCGGTGATGGCACGCACCGTTTGCGCCGTGACTTCTTGCAGCGTGACCAGCGGCGCTCCGCGCCGCAACGGTGGCAGGGACGGCTCCACTCAACTCCACCTCGGCCTATCGTGAACTTCGCGCAGCTTCGCGTTCACGTTCACGTTCACGTTCACGATCAGCGCCGCCATTGGGGTTGTGCTCCTCGTCAAGCAAAGGGCGCATCGCATCTCGGCGCCGCCCGCCAGATCATTCAAGCACAGGCCCGGCCGAAACGCCATCGGCAATTGCCGGGGCTGGTGCCGGCGCGGCTTGCGCTAGACGCTCGGCCGGCAGCCTTGTATGTTCGCCCCCGGTCGCTTCGCGCGCCCCCCAGGGCACCGCAGAGGCCCCTTCGTGGCCCATGGCGAGCAGCCGTCTTGGGGCGGCCCGGCGACGGTTGCTCAGTGCGCGCCGCGCTGCGGCAGCATGCGTGACAGCAAGCCATCGCGGTCCAGCCATTGGTGTTTCAGAGCGGCCGCCACGTGGCCAATCACGAGCAGCCCGAGCAGCGTGGTGAGCAGCTTGTGCAGGCCCTTGGCCGCTTCGGCGAGCGCCTTGTCGGCCGGCACGAAGTCGGGCAGCGGCAGCACGCCGAACACGACCAGCGGGTACCCGGCCGCTGAGCTGTAGGCCCAACCCGACAGCGGCACGGCGAAGAACAGCGCGTACAGCAAGCCGTGCACCGCGCGCGCGACGCGTGCCTGCCACGCCGGCATCGGCGCGTCGACGGGAGGACGGTGGCGCAGGCGCCAGAGCAGACGCAATGCCGACAGCCCCAGGATGCACGCGCCGGCCCATTTGTGCCAGTTGTAGAGCTGACTCTTGGACGGTGAGTCCGGCAACTCGTGCATGTACAGACCCAAGGCGAAGTTGGCGATGATGGCCAGCGCCAGCAGCCAATGCAGCGCCATCGCGGTTCGGGTGTAGCGGGTGGGTTCGTTCATTGCGGCACTCGCGAGAGGTTCGGGTCGCACTGTAGCGGGGACACTGCCGCAGGGCTCGATCGGGATCGATGCATGCCCTGCTGGCGCCGTGTGGCTCCCAGACGAGAGACGGGCAGGGCGGGTTCACAATGCGAACCCAAGCCCTTGATCCGGACGACCCCCATGACTCGACTGCCATTCGTGAACGCCGACACCCCGGGCGTCGACGCTGAACTCGTGCAAGCCATCAAGTTGCGCCGCGGCGGCGAGCTGCTCGATCTGGACCGCCTGCTGTTGCACAGCGCGCCGGTGGCCAGGGGCTGGAATGCCTATCTCGGCGCGATCCGCGGCGCGTGCCTGCTCGACGGCGCCTTGCGCGAACTCGCGATCCTGCTCGTGGCGCGGCTGAACCGCGCGCCGTACGAATTCGCGCAGCACGCGCCGGTGGCGCGCAACGAGGGTGTGTCCGACGCGAAGATCGCCGCGATCGGCGCCTGGGCCGACCACGCCGGGTTCACACCGCGCGAGCGCGCCGTGCTCGCCTACACCCAGGCGATGACGCTCGACGTGCAAGTGAGCGCGCCCGTCTTCGCCGCGCTGCGCTCGTGGTTCAGTCATCGCGAGATCGTCGAGCTGACGGCGACGGTCGGTGCCTACAACATGGTGTCGCGGTTTCTCGAAGCCTTGGGCGTCGAGCCTGCCGCGGGTGCCGCGGCCAAGGCCGATTCGCGGTGAACTCGATGGCCTTGCTCGGCACCGAGCTGCCGATTGTTCAGGCGCCGATGGCCGGCGTGCAAGGGCATGCGCTGGCCGCGGCGGTGAGCAACGCCGGCGCACTCGGCTCGCTGCCCTGCGCGATGCTGACGCCAAACGCAATGCGCGACGAACTCGGCGCATTGCGCGGCGCGACCACGCGCCCGTTCATCGTGAACTTCTTCTGCCACCGACCGCCCACGCCCGACGCGCAATCCGAAGCCGTTTGGCGCGACGCGCTCGCACCGTACTATCGCGAGTTCGGCCTGGACCCTCAGGCGAGCACGAACGCGCCAAGCCGCGCACCATTCGACGCGCAAGCGGCCGCAGTGCTGGTCCAGTTCCGGCCGGCAGTCGTGAGTTTTCACTTCGGCTTGCCGGCGCCTGACTTGCTGGCGCAGGTGCGCAGCTGGGGTGCGAAAGTGCTGGCCAGCGCGACGACGGTGGACGAGGCGCGCTGGTTGGAAGCGTTAGGCGTCGACGCCATCATTGCGCAAGGCATCGAAGCCGGCGGTCACCGCGGCATGTTCCTGAACGCCGACTTGACGACGCAAGTCGGCACCTTCGCGCTGCTGCCGCAAGTGGTCCGAGCCGTGAACCGGCCGGTGATTGCCGCCGGCGGCATCGCCGACGCTGCCGGCGTGCGCGCCGCGCTGGCGCTCGGTGCGGCCGGTGTGCAGGTCGGCACTGCCTACCTGCTCTGTCCAGAGGCCACGACGAGCCCCGTGCACCGAGCGGCACTGCAAAGCGATGCGGCGCGCCATACCGCGCTGACGAATCTGTTCAGTGGACGTCCGGCGCGCGGCATCGTGAACCGGCTGATGCGCGAGCTCGGGCCGATCTCGAACCTCACGCCCGAGTTTCCGCTGGCCAGCGCCGCGCTCGCGCCATTGCGCGCGCACGCCGAGAAACTCGGCTCCGGAGATTTTTCGCCCCTGTGGTCGGGCCAGAACGCCAGCGGCTGCCGGCAAGTTCCGGCGGCGCAATTGACGCGCGATCTGGCGCGCGGTGCTGGCTGAGGCCCGACTTCGACTGACCCCAATGAGTCGAAGTCGGCGCAGCTGCAAGGAGTGAACATGTCCCTCGAACTCGACCATGTCATCTACGCCGGCCGCGACCTCGAGCCGATGATGGGCGAATTTGCCAGGCTCACCGGTATGACGCCGGCGATGGGCGGGCGCCACCCGGGCCTGGGAACGATGAACGCGCTCGCGTCGCTCGGCACCAATGTCTACTTCGAACTGCTCGCTGTCGATCCAAGCCAGCCACCCGGCGACAACTGGGGCGCGCGGATCGACGCGCTGCCGTTCCCGCGCTTGTTCGGATACATGCTTCGAAGCCGTGAACTCGAAGCGGTGCGGAAAACGCTGCTTCGGCACGGCATCGGTGCCGACCTGTTCGATGCGTCGCGCGACACGCCCGAAGGCAAGACGCTGCGCTGGCGCCTGCTCGTGCCGCACGACAACCCGCTCGGCGACTTCGTTCCCAAGTGCATCGATTGGCTCGACACGGTGCACCCGGCCACCACGACGGTGCCGGGCTGCACGTTCGAGTCGTTCGAGATGGGGCATCCGCGGGCTGAGGTCTTGCGATCGTTGCTGCGAGCTCTGGGTGCCGAGCTGGCAGTTGAATACGCCGACAGGCCTTACTTCAGGCTGCGCATTCGCACGCCGAAGGGGCCGCTGGTCCTGACGGGTTGACGCACGCGCAGCCCAAGTTCGAGAGCATGGGGCTGTTGGGCGCCCCGCGTCGAGAAACTCCCTCAGCGCGCGAGCGCGCGAACGCGCCTCGCGTTCTGGGCGGCCACCTCCCGAAACCCGGCGCTGCACGGCGCATGCGTGGCGAGCTTGTCCCAGACTCCAGCCGCCAGTTCAACGGCTTGTCCCCATGTGGCCGAGTCGAACGCGACGGGACGGGTGAGATTCAGCGGCGCGAGGCCGAAGTCGTCGCGCGCGGGTTCGGGCTTGTAGGCCATCGGCAGCATGTCGTAGCACGGCGCGAGCGCGAACTCGGGCGTGGCGGGGTCTTCGGCGAAGAGCGACAGGTTGCCGAAGTGCATGTCGTTGTTGCCGATGAGCAGGCCGAAGGCGCGCCACAGGCGCACCGATTGCACGTCGCGCGCGCTCAACTTGCGCTGCGTGGCCAACGCTTCGCAGGTCGCGGCCCAATGCTGTTTCGGCCCCGCGCAAAAGGCGTCGTGCACGGCCCACAGCGGCACGGCGTGGCGCCTGCCGTGGCGCCCGTTGCGGTCGAAACGCTGCGCTTCGAGGTAGCCGCGGCGCGCGCTGGTGAGCACCTTCACTCGCGCGACCGGCTCGCCGGCTTCGCCCAGCGTCTGCAATGCAATCGCTTCGGCGTGCAGCAAATCGTTCCAGCGTGCGCCGAACGGTGTGTCCAGCGGTGGCGTGAACTTGACGATCAGATGGCGCAGCGCGTCGGTCGCGCTGTGCGGCGCGTGTTGCGCGACGAGAAACTTGGGCTGTTCGCCGGCCGCTGAAGAGCCCGCCGGCAAGTGCCTGGCAACATCGGACGCGATGGCGTCGTGGAGCAGTGCACGCGCGGCGTCGTCGAGCGGCGCCGGCTCGGCGGCGGGGTGGGTGGAGGGCAGGTGCGCGGGCTCGCCCAGCGTGAACGCGCCGGGTGCGTCGTGCAGCTGCGTCACCGCCGCGCACAGGTGCTGCTCGACGCTCCAGCGCTGCGGGTCGTCGCCGAAAGTTGCCGACAATGGCGTCGTGCGCGCGTGCAGGCGGCCGAGAAATCCCTCGTGGCGCAGAGGGGCCAGGAACCACGGCAGCGTGTCTTTGACCAGCCATTCGCCGCCGGCCGCGCCCGCCACGTGGATGTGGTTGGCAGCGAGCCAGCGCAAGCTGCCCCAGCGCTCGACGTGGCCACTGGCATCGTGGCGCCAGATCGGTTGTTCGCCGGAAACCGAGCCGAGCAGCGGCTTGCGCAAGCCATAGAGCGCACCGCGACCGCCGCGCAAGCCGACAACGCCGCGAACGCCCAAGCCGGCGAGCAGCCTCGACACGGTGGGCTGGCTCTTGCCGAGCAGCGCCTGAAGCCGCGCCGAGCTGGCCGTGCCGTTGGCTTCGAGGAAGGCCAGGGCCTGGCCGACGGCCGCCGAGAAGGGAGCATTCATGAATAGAAAGAAGAATGAGTTAACTGATTGAAATTAAATCAGAAAACGTCGCTCTCAAATTCTATATGAATAGTTTATGAATGGATAAACCGGAGTTCTCAAGCTCTCGGTCGGTCGCTCGAGGTCCGGACGGTTCAAAGTCCGGTCGGTTCAAAGCCCGTTCAAGCGGCGCGCCGCTGCCCGGCGCCAGTTCGCCACGCCGCCATCAGGGTCTGCCACTTGGCACGCGCCGCGGCGAGGTGCTTTTCCTTCACATGCCCGTAGCCGCGAATTTCTTCCGGGATGCGTGCAATCTCGACCGCCTGCGCCAGGCGCGCTGCGTCGAGCGTTGCGAGCAGCTCGTCGATGCACTGCCGGTACTCGTCGATCAACGCGCGCTCACTCCGGCGTTCCTCGCTGCGGCCGAACACGTCGAACGCCGTGCCGCGCAGGCCCTTGAGTTTGGCGAGCAGCGCAAACGCCGTGAACATCCACGGCCCGAACGGTTGCTTCACCAGGTGGCCGTGCGCGTCGCGCTTGGCGATCGCCGGGGGCGCGAGGTGGTAGCTGATCTTGTAGTTGCCTTCGAACTGCGCGGCGATCTTCTGCACGAACGCGGGGTCGGTGTGCAGGCGCGCGACTTCGTACTCATCCTTGTACGCCATCAGCTTGAACAGGTAGCGCGCGACGGCTTCGCTCAAGCGCGAGCTGCCGGCCTGTGCGCGCGCTTCGGCCTGCTGCACCTTGTCGACGAAGGCACGGTAAGTGGCGGCGTAGGCCTCGTCCTGGTAGCCGCGCAGGAACTCCGCGCGCGTCGTCACCAGTTCGGCGATCGACGGTTTCTTCAGGAACTGGATCACCTGCGCCGACTGCAACAGTGCCTGCACCGCGGCCAGGTTGTTCGCGCAGTGCCGGCCCCATTCGAAAGCGCACCTGTTGTTCTCGGGCTGAACGCCGTTCAGCTCGAAGGCGCGCATCATCGCCGCGTGGCCGATCGGCACGCGACCCTTCTGCCACGCGTAGCCGAGCATCAACGGGTTCGTGTAGATCGAGTCGCCCACCAGTTGCGAGGCCACCTGTTCGGCGTCGAACGCGCCCACCAGTTCGGCGCCGACGCTTTGCGCGATCGCCGTCTCGCAATTGCCGCCGGGGAACTGCCAGTCGGGGTTCTTCACGAATGCCGCGGTCGGCGTGCCGTGGTTGTTCAGCGCGACGAAGGTGCGGCCGTGTTGCATGACGGACATCGTGTATTTCGCCGCGCCGACGATCGCGTCGCACGCGATCACGAGATCGGCCTTCGCGGTGTCGACCTTGGTTGTGTAGATCGCCTCCTGCCGGTTCGCGATCTGGATGTGGCTCCAGGTCGCGCCGCCCTTCTGCGCGAGGCCTCCCGCGTCTTGCGTCACGACGCCCTTGCCTTCGAGGTGCGCCGCCATGCCGAGCAACTGGCCGATCGTGATCACGCCGGTGCCGCCGACACCTCCGACGACGATGCCCCACGCGGTCTCTAGCGAGGGCATGGCCGGCTCGGGCAACGGCGGCATCGAACCCAAGGCCGCGCCGCGCGACTCCTTCTTCGGCTTCTTCAACTGGCCGCCGGTCACGCTCACGAAGCTCGGGCAGAAGCCGTTCACGCAGGAGAAATCCTTGTTGCAGGTGTTCTGATTGATGCGGCGCTTGCGGCCGAATTCGGTCTCGACGGGCTCGACCGACAGGCAATTGCTCTGCACCGAGCAATCGCCGCAGCCTTCGCACACCAACTCGTTGATCACGACGCGCCGGTCCGGCTCGGCCATCGTGCCGCGCTTGCGGCGCCGGCGCTTTTCGGTCGCGCAGGTCTGGTCGTAGATGATCGCGGTGGTGCCTTTGAGCTCACGGAACTGGCGCTGGATCGCATCGAGCTCGTCGCGGTGGTGCACCGTGACGCCGCCCTCCAGCACCGCGCCGTCGTACTTCTCAGGCTGGTCGCTCACGATCACGAGTTTGCTCACGCCTTCGGCAACCAGGCTCTTCATGATCTGCAAGACGGAGTGGCCCGAGCCCGAAAGGGCTCCTTCGGCGCCTTGTCGTTCGCCGACCGGCTGCCCGCCCGTCATCGCGACCGCGTCGTTGTAGAGCACCTTGTAAGTGATGTTCACGCCCGCGGCGATGGCCTGGCGGATCGCCAGCAGACCGCTGTGAAAGTAGGTGCCGTCTCCCAGGTTCGCGAACACATGCGCGTCGAGCGTGAACGGCGCCTGGCCGACCCAGGCCGCGCCTTCGCCGCCCATCTGGCTGAAGGTGCTGGTGCTGCGGTCCATCCACACCGCCATGAAGTGGCAGCCGATGCCGGCCACCGCGCGTGAACCTTCAGGCACCCGCGTGCTGGTGTTGTGCGGGCAACCCGAGCAGAACCAGGGGGCGCGCTCGCCGGTGTCGGTCTTCAACTCCAGCAGCTGCTTTTCGCGCCCTTCGA
>JANOLA010000613.1:0-5062 GCA_031419535.1 Burkholderiales bacterium
CCACGTCGCCAGCGGGCACTATTCGGTGGCGGCGGAGAAGACGTCCACGACGGTCGCCGGCTCGGGCGGCGTGTCGCCGGGGCCGACGGAACTGGAAGGCAGCTTCGCGTGGAACTGGGCACGCTCGATCTGGGCGGATTCGTTGGCTTGACGTTCACCCTCACCCCGACCCTCTCCCGCAGGCGGGAGAGGGAGATGAGAGGCAGAGGTGGCTCCCTCTCCCGCTCGCGGGAGAGGGCCGAGGTGAGGGGGCGCGCGTGAACTGAGGAATCAAGACCATGGGATGCTTGCTCAAAGGCGGCGGAGGCCTCTACCCAAGGCTGCGCATCGGCGCGGTCTTGCTCGCCGCGGGCGAAGGCCGGCGCATGGGCGGCGTGGCCAAGGGCTTGATTCGTTTGCAGGGCGTGCCGCTGCTGCGCCGGCAACTGATTGCGCTGAGCGGCGCCGGCGTCGATGAAGTGGTTGTCGTCACCGGCCATGCCCAAGCGGCGGTGGAAAAAGAAGTGCTCGGCTTCACGGTGACGCTGGCGCACAACGACGACTATGTGCGAGGCGAGGAAAGCTCGGTGCGCTTCGGCCTGGCCGCGCTGAACGGCCCGTTCGACGCGGTGTTCATCATGCCGAGCGACCAGCCGCTGATCGCCGCCGACGACCTGACGGAGCTCATCGGCGCATTCAAGAAGCGCCCCGGCGGCCATGTCGTGGTACCGATCGTGAACGGGCAGCGCGGCAACCCGATCCTGATCGACGACGAGGCGCGCGCGCAGATCCTCGCCAGCGGTGCGAACCTCGGGTGCCGGCATCTGATCGAGCTCCACCCGGAATTGATGCATGCCCACACGAGCGCGAACACGCGCTTCGTGACCGACCTCGATACGCTGGACGACCTGCACTCGCTCGCGCAGCGCACGGGGTGGAAGCTGGAGTTGCCTGAGCCGGAAACGGTATCGTAAGCTGTCGCCGTTGCCGCGTCTCAGGCGCCGCGCGGTTTGCCTTTCAACGCTTCAATCGCGCGTTCCAGCACCACGCGATCCAGCGGGCCGTGCGGTCCTGTCGTCGCCACCCTGCGCATCGCTCATGGTTCGCGCAACTGCAACGCCGCGTTTGCCGCCATCACCCGCGCCAGCCCCTCATTGACTTGCGCATCGGCATCTTCGGGCGACTTGAAGCGATACACGCCCTTCGTTATCCCGGTGCTCGAGATGCGCGCCAACGCGCGTGCGCCGGCCTGGTGCTCGGCCGCACGGCGCAAGCTCTCTGCTTTCGGGAGCAGCGTCATTTCTGGCAGCGAGCGACCGATGGTGCGCATGGAGCCACTGTAGCGCAGGGCGAACGCGGGAGCCTGCGATTCGCGTAAACGCTAGTTGCCGCGGGCGTGGCAGCGGTTCAGCACGCACGACCGCACCGTTCTGGAGAGGCACCACGATCCCTCTCCACATCGAATACCGCGCCCCCGGGATGCGGCGCTTTACCACCCACCCAAACCAAACCGGAGACAAACACAATGATCCTGACCCGATCGGTCGCAATCGTCGCGGCCGCGCTGATGTGCGCAGGCGCGCAGGCGCAAACCTGGACCGTGCCCGCGGAATCGGTGCGCTGCCCGTCCAAGTGGGGTGCCACCGACGAGCGCGGCTCGGCCAATCACATGAAGCCGGCGAGCGTGCTGCGCGCCACCCAGCTCATCCGAACCGGCGAAGTGATCGAGATCGCGCACCCGCTGAACGACAAGATGGCGTTTTTCGGCACGCGGCGCTTCGACGTGCACAGCAAGCGCACGTTCATGAACCAGTTCTCCAACATGCGCGGCAGCAACGAGGAAGTCGTGCTGTCGGAAATCGGCCAGGTCGGCACGCAATTCGACGGCTTTGCGCACCAGACGCATTTCGACAGCCACTACAACTGCTTCAAGACCGGCGACTTCGCGACGCGCGGCGGCTTCAACCGCTTCGGCATGGACAAGGTCGGTACGCTGATGACCCGCGGTGTCCTGATCGACGTGGCCGGCCTGAAAGGCGTGGAGACCCTGCCTGACAACTATGAAATCACGGTGCAGGACCTGCAAGACGCGCTGAAGCGCCAGAGCCTGACGCTGACCCCCGGCGACGCGGTCCTCATCCACACCGGCTGGGGGCGCCTGTACGGCAAGGACAACCCGCGCTACGTGAAGAGCTGCCCGGGCATCGGCATCGCCGCGGCGGAGTGGATCGCCAAGCAGGACCCGATGCTGATCGGCGCCGACAACTGGCCGGTGGAAGTGGCGCCCAATCCGGACCCGAAGCTCTCGCTGCCGGTGCACCAGGTGGCGCTTGTCGTGCACGGCATCCACTTGCTCGAGAACCTCAAACTCGACGAGCTCGCGGCCAAGCGCATCAACGAATTTGCGTTTGTGCTGCAGCCGTTGAAGGCGGCGGGCTTTTCGGGCTCGACGGTCGCGCCGGTGGCGATCCGGTAGGCACGGCCGCAGCCCAAAGCTTCGGCCGCGGGCCTGGACTTCAGCGGCTGGACGGTCCGTTCGAAAATCGCGCAGCCGGGCCGGCCTTGCCTTGCGAGCCGTGCCGCTCGATTCGCGTAAACGCTAGTTGCCGCAGCCGTTGCGGCGGGTCAGCATGCATGACCCTACCGTCCTGGAGGACACCGCATGATTCCTCGCGACTTCGAATACCACGCACCGAAGACGATCCCTGACGCGCTCAAGTTGCTCGGCACACTCGGCGACGAAGCCAAGCTGCTCGCCGGCGGGCACAGCCTGCTGCCGATGATGAAGCTGCGCTTTGCCCAGCCCGGCCACCTCATTGATCTCGGCCGAATCGGCGAACTGAAGGGCATTCGCGAAGACGGCGGCACCATTCGCATCGGCGCGATGACGACGGAAAACGAACTCATCTGGTCGAAGCTGCTGCAAGCCAAGTGCCCCTTGCTCGTCGAAGGCGCGCGCCTCATCTCCGACCCGCAGGTGCGCTACAAGGGAACGATCGGCGGCGACATCGCGCATGGCGACGCGGGCAACGACCACCCGGCGCTGATGATTGCTTTGGGCGCGTCGTTCGTGTTGCGCAGCGCGGTGGGCGAGCGCACGGTGGCGGCGGATGGTTTCTTCGTGGGGCCGTACTTCACGAAGATGGAGGCGAATGAAATCATGACGGAGATCCGCATCCCGACTCCCACCGCGGGCACGGGTTACGCCTACGCGAAACTGAAACGCAAGGTGGGTGATTTCGCGACGGCTGCCGCCGCCGTGACGCTGCGTTTGACGGGCGACACGGTGACTGACGTGATCATCGCGCTGACCAACGTCGGCCCCACCGTGCTGCGCGCCAAGGCGGCTGAATCCGCGCTGCGCGGCAAGTTGCTCAACGACGCGTCGATGGCCGAAGCGCAGCGCCTGGCGATGAGCATCTGCGACCCCGCGACCGACCAGCGCGGCGACGCCGAATACCGCACCGCGATGGCCGGCGAAATGACGCAGCGCGCGTTGCGCACGGCGCTGGTTCGCTGCGCGCGCTGAACACCCAGGCGCGCGACGCGACAACAGTCTGGCGCGGCGCGCTGAACCCTGGCGCACAGCGCCTTGAAGTGATTCCGAGGAGACAAATCACCATGGCCAAAAAACAAGCCGTCTCGTTCAAACTCAACGGCAAGCCGGTCGACGTGCTCGTCGAGCCGCGCGAGTTGCTCATCCACTCGCTGCGCGAGAAACTCCAACACACGGGGCCGCACATCGGCTGCGAGACCACGCACTGCGGCGCCTGCACGGTGGACATGAACGGCATGTCGGTCAAGTCGTGCACCGTGCTCACGGTGCAATGCGAAGACGCGGACGTGCTCACGATCGAAGGCTTCGAGCAGGCGGGAGTGCTGCACGCGCTGCAAGAGGGCTTCACGCAGGAGCACGGCCTGCAAAGCGGCTACTGCACGCCGGGAATGATCACCCGGGCTTACCGCTTGCTCAAGGAGACACCGAACCCGACGGAAGAAGAAATCCGCTACTGGATGGCGGGCAATCTTTGCCGCTGCACGGGTTACCAGAACATCGTCAAGGCGGTGCAGAGCGCGGCGAAGAAGCTCGCGGCAACGACCGCTTGAGCCGATCCGCCTGACGCGCAACGACTGATCAACTCCACCTCAGCCCGAAATCGGAGACCTCGCCATGGCCGCAACCCCCGAAACCTTAGAGCGCGAAACCAAACTGCAAGGCATGGGCGTATCGCGCCTGCGCAAGGAAGACGCACGTTTCATTCGCGGGCGCGGCACGTATGTCGACGACATCAAGCTGCCCGGCATGCTGTTCGGCGCGATCGTGCGCAGCCCTTACGCGCATGCACGCATCAAGTCGATCGACAAGGCGAAGGCGCTCGCCGTGCCCGGCGTCGTCGCCGTGTTGACGGCCGACGACCTGAAGCCGGTCAAGCTCGACTGGATGCCCACCCTCGGCAGCGACGTGCAGGCCGTGCTGGCTGACAAGAAAGTGTGCTTCCAGATGCAGGAAGTCGCGTTCGTGATCGCGAGTGATCGTTACAGCGCGGCCGACGGCGCGGATGCGGTCGAGGTTGAATACGAAGAGCTGCAGGCAATCGTCGACCCGCATCAATCGATGGCGAAAGACGCGCCCATCATCCGCGAAGACATCGCCGGCAAAGACGAAGTCGGCCACGGCAAGCGCACGCATCCGAACCACATCTTCACCTGGGAAGCGGGCGACAAGGCCGGCACCGATTCGGTGTTCGCTAACGCCGCGGTGACGGTGCGCGAGGAAATCCTCAATCCGCGTGTGCATCCGTGCCCGATGGAGACCTGCGGCTGCGTCGCATCGTTCGACAAAGTGACGGGCCAGTTGACGGTGTACATCACGTCGCAGGCGCCGCACCTGGTGCGCACCGTGGTGGCGATGTTGTCCGGCATTCCCGAGAGCAAGATCCGCATCATCGGCGGTGACATCGGCGGGGGCTTTGGCAACAAGGTGCCGGTGTACCCCGGTTATGTGTGCGCCATCGTCGCCTCCATCGTCACGGGCGTGCCGATCAAGTGGATCGAGTCGCGCATCGAGAACATCTCCACCACG
>JANOLA010000614.1:0-4940 GCA_031419535.1 Burkholderiales bacterium
GCGCGCATCGACTGGGAGCGTCGCCACCGCCACATGCGCTTCCACACCACCACCCACCTGCTGTGCGCGCTCGTGCCGCACCCGGTTGACGGCTGTTCCATCACCGCCGAGTACGCGCGGCGCGTGGTACTGGCGTTTGCCGACGCGTCTTGAACACTCCCCAACGAGGCACCATGAGCACCTGGCAAAAAATCGCGGCCGATCTGGAACGTCTGCTGCGCCTGCGCGCGGTGCCGTTCGGCATGAAGCTGTTTGCGAACATCGACGAGATGGAAGCGATTCCCAGGATCCGGCGCCCGAAGTCGAGTGTGCACACGCTGGACCAGATCGTCGGCCAGGCGGCGCGCCTGGGCTGGACGGTGGGCATCACGGCGCCCGACCTGGTGGGCGACCAATGCCGCTCCGTCGTCGGCCTGGGTGGGCAGGACGACGCCTGGTTCTCGGGCCAGCACATGGTGGGGGTCTGGTACGCGACGCCGGTCGACGCCGCGGCGCACCAGCGCGCGATGCACGTCGTTCCCGCGGGCCGATACAAGGCGCTGGCCGTGTCGCCGCTCGCCTCAGGCCGCCTGGACCCACCCGACATTGCGCTGTTCTACGCCACGCCGGGCGCGATGATGTATTTCATCAACGGCCTGCAATGGTCGGGCTACAAGCGCTTCGACTGGAGCGTCGTCGGCGAGTCGGCGTGCGCCGATTCCTGGGGCCGCGCACTGCGCACGCGCGAGCCGAGCCTGTCGATCCCGTGTTTCGCCGAGCGCCGCTACGGCGGTGTGCTCGACGACGAGATGCTGATGGCGCTGCCGCCCGATCAACTGGAGAAGGCGATCGCCGGCATGGAGGCGCTGGCGAAGAACGGCTTTCGCTACCCGTTCGCCCAATACGGCATCCAGCAGGATGTGCGCGCCGGCATGGCGGCAAGCTATCCGGAGCGGGCGTAGCGCTGCGCAAGCGCGCTGTTCTCACGATCTCACCTGAGCATCCGGCATGCCCCACCTCGACCCCCTGCCATGGGAAGCGAACCCGCAGTTCCGCGAGCGCTTCGAGCACTACCAGAACACACGCGGCTTCGTTCCGAACAGCATCCTGACGATGCAGCGCCGGCCGGCGATCGCGCAGGCGTTCATGGACCTGAACCGCGCCGTGCTCTACGAAGGCACGGTGGCCGAGGAATTGAAGATGCTCGTCAGCCTGGTCACGAGCCAGGCCAGCGGCTGCCGCTATTGCCAGGCGCACATGACGAATCTCGCGAGTCTTTACAAAGCGTCGGACGAAAAGATCCGCGCCGTGTGGAGCTTCGAGACGAGCCCGCTCTTCTCACCGGCCGAGCGCGCCGCGCTGCGCCTGGGCTACCACGCGGCCCTGGTGCCCAACGAAGCGACGAGCGCGGACTTCGACGAACTGAAGCAGCACTTCGACGACGGCCAGATCGTCGAGATCGTCGCGACGATCGCGCTGTTCGGCTACCTCAACCGCTGGAACGACACGATGGCCACGACGCTCGAGACGCGCGCCGTCGAGGTGGCCGGGCGCGCGATCGGTGCCGTGGGGTGGGAGGCGGGCAAGCACGGGGCTTGATGCTTCCGATCAGGAAGTCAGCGACGCACCACCAGCATCGCCGCCGCCAGGTCTTCGAGCGCGGTGCCGACCGACTTGAACACGCTGCGTTCCGTGGCGTCTTGGCGCCCCGGGGTTTCGCCACGCGCCAGCGTCGCGAGGTTGCCGCGCACGTCGGCGGCGCGAAACACGCCGCGCGCCATTGGGCCGAGCAGGTCTCCGCTTTTGCGCAGTGCCTCGTCGGTGTCGACGTAGATCGCCGCGCCGCGAAAGCAGGCGTCGTCGGCCTCGCGCATCTGCGGCGTGAAGCCGCCGATCAGGTCGAGGTGGCTGCCCGGCAGCAGCCAGCGGCCTTCCAGCAGCGGTTCGGTGGCGAGCGTGGCGCAGCTCACGATGTCGGCGTCGCGCACCCCGGCTTCGAGGTCGGCGCTCGCCTGCGCGGCGATGCCTTGGTCGCGGCACGCTTGTGCCAGCGCCTGCGCCTTGTCGAACGAGCGCGCCCAGACGGTGACGCGTTCGATGCCGCGCACCGCGCGGTACGCCCAGGGCAGCAGCTGCGCCACCCGCCCGGCGCCGACGACCAGCAGGTGCAGTGCGTCCTCGCGCGAGAGCCACGAAGCGGCGAGCGCGGACGCGGCGGCGGTGCGGCGCGCCGTGAGCTCGTTGCCGTCGATCAGCGCCAGGGGCACCCCCGTCGTCGCGTCGTGCAGCAGGTAGCTCGCGTGCAGGCCGGGCAGGCCGCGCGCCGCGTTGCCCGGCGCGACGTTGACCACCTTGACGCCGTAATACTGCCCCGGCACCCAGGCCGGCATGATCAGCGAAGTGATCGGCGACGTGAGCGGCGCTGCGCCGGTTGCCGCAGCGTCGCTCGCAGCCGGGTTATCGATGTTGTGCACGTGGCGCGGCGGCACGCTCGCGCCTGCCGCGAAGCGCTCGCGCAGCGCCGCAATCAGGCGCTCGAAAGGCAGGGCCGCGGCGGTGGCCGGTGCGTCGAAGATCCGCATTCTGAGTTGACGGGCGGGCAAGGTCGCGTCAAGGGGCGCGTCACGCCAGCATCGGCGCCGAATCAAGCTCGAATCAAGGCCGCAGGATCGTGCGGCCGCGGATGCGCCCGGCTTTCAGGTCGGCCAGCGCCTGGTTCACGCTGGACAGGGGCTGCGTCGTCAGCGGCAGCGCGGGCAGGGTTCCCGATCTCGCGATCGCCATCAGCTCGTGCATGTCTTGCAGGCTGCCGACGTAGGAGCCGGTGATGGTCGCGGCCTTCATCGCCAGCATCACGGGCAGCATCGGCGTCGAGCCGCCGAACAGGCCCACGCACACCAGCTTGCCGGCGCGGCGCAGCGCGCCCAGGCCGAAGGCGAAGGTGGAGCCGGCGCCGACGAAATCGATCGCCGCGGCGACGCCGCCCCCCGTGCTTTTGACCAGCGCTTTTGCCACGCCGTCGGCGCTCGGGTCGATGACCTCGTGGGCACCTGCATCGCGCGCGATGTCCCACTTGTTCTTGTCGATTTCGGCGACGACGATGTTCGCCTGCACGAGCTTGCTCGCCAGCCGGATGCCCGACAAGCCGACGCCGCCCGCGCCGATGATCAGCAGCGTGTCGCCCTTGGCCATCGGCAACACTTTCTTCAGCGCGCCGTACGCCGTCAGACCCGAGCACGCGTAAGTGCAGGCCTGTTCTTCGGGCAGGGGGTCGTATTCGAGCAGGTACTTCGGGTGCGGCACGATCACATGGTCGGCGAAGCCACCGTCGCGGTTGATGCCGAGCGCGCGCGCGGCGCTGCACAACTGTTCGTTGCCGCCGGCGCATTGCGTGCAGGTGCCGCAGCCGATCCACGGGAACACGATGCGCCGGTCGCCCAGCGTCGCGCCGCGCGCATCGGGCCCGAGCGCGACCACGGTGCCGGCGATTTCGTGGCCCATGATGCGCGGCAGGTTCATCGCGCGGCCCATGTCGAGCTTGTTGCCTTCGCCGAGCTCGAAGTAGCCGTCGTGCAGGTGCACGTCGCTGTGGCACACGCCGCACGCGCCCACTTTGACGAGCACTTCGCTGCCCTGCGGTACGGGTGTCTCGCGCAGCGCCTGCGCAAGAGGCTTGCCGAAGGCTTCGACTGGGTAGCTCAGCATGGGCGGTCCTGTCCGGAAAAGATTGGCAGCGCGCGATGGCGCGATTCGGACGCGCAGGATAACGCCTCGGGCGATGTGGCCAATCTGAAACGCCGCTCAAACACCGAGGTAAGACGCCAGCTCGGCGCTGTCGCGCAGCGTCTCGCAAGGGCCCGCGAGCACGACGGCGCCTTTTTGCAGCACGACCGCGCGGTCCGAGCGCGCGATCACCTTGCGGTAATCGCGGTCGACGATCAATGTGGCGATGCCGCTGGCGCGAATGCTTTCGATCACGCGCCAGATCTCCTGCACGATCTTCGGCGCGAGGCCTTCCGTCGCTTCGTCGAGGATGATGAGCTCGGGGTGCGTCATCATCGCGCGGCCAATCGACAGCATCTGCTGCTCGCCGCCCGAGAGCTGCGCGCCCAGAATTCCGAAGCGCTCCTTCAGGCGCGGAAAGGTGTCGAGCACGCGATCCATCGGCCAGTCATTGCGCCCATAGCGGCCGGGGCGCGCCGCCATCACCAGGTTCTCGCGCACCGACAGATTGGGAAACACGCCGCGGCCTTCGGGGACATAGGCGAGCCCCAAGCGCGCCACTTCGTGCGGACGGGCCTTGGACATGTCCTGCCCGAACAGCGCGATGTGGCCTTGGCGCTGCACCACGTGGCCGAGCAGCGCGCGGATCAGCGTGCTCTTGCCCATGCCGTTGCGCCCGAGCAGCCCCAGCGTTTCGCCACGCGCGATCTGCAGGTCGACACCGTGCAACACATGGCTCGACCCATACCAGGCGTGGATCGCGCGCGCGTCGACGATGAGCTTGGGCGCGCTCATTCAATGGCCTCCGAGATAGGCGGCCTGAACCTCGGGGCTCGCGCGCACCGCTTCGGGCGTGTCGCAGGCGATGACCTGGCCGTTCACCATCACCGTGATGCGGTCGGCGATGCGAAACACCGCGTCCATGTCGTGCTCCACCAGCAGGATCGCGTGGCCCGCCTTCAGCTCGTCGAGCAGCGCGAGCATGCGCTCGGTTTCGTCGGCCCCCATGCCGGCGAGAGGCTCGTCGAGCAGCAGCACTTCGGGCGCGGTGGCCAGGCACATCGCGATCTCGAGCTGGCGTTTCTGGCCATGCGCCAGCAGCCCGGCGTTGCGGTCCAGAAGCGCGTCGAGCCCGGCGCGCGCCGCGGCGGCACGCGCCGCGCTGCTGCTGACCTCGCACTGCAATGCATTGCCGCAGTCCCAGGGCTTCTGCGTGCGCGCCTGGGCCGCGAGGCGGC
>JANOLA010000615.1:0-4583 GCA_031419535.1 Burkholderiales bacterium
GGCTCCACCTTGCTTGGCGCGTCGCGCGCTGCGTGGGACGCGTGCTCGAGGACTGCGGTTGGTCGTGGTCTGACTTCCGATCGTGAGATGCTTGCAACGACCGGCGCGGCGCGGCAGGCAAGGAGCCGATCTCCGCGCTGCGTCGAACGCCCGATGAGGCATTTCGCATGCTACGCACCCCGTCCTGCGCCTGACGCCGGCGCGAGGAGCAAGTCTCCCGTGTTGTCGAACACATAGACCTGCGCCGGATTCAGGTACAGCGACACCGGTTCACCCAAACTGAAACTGTGCACGCCGACGAGTTGCGCAACCAGTTCGCCGACCGGCGTTGACGCGTGCACGAAGGTATCGGAACCCGAAATCTCAGCGAGTTCCACTTTGCCGGGCAGGACCACATCGCCGTCGCCGGCCCGAACGCGCAGTGCGCCTGCGCGCACGCCGACGGTGAGTGAATCGGTGCTGCGCGAAGGCAGCGTCAGTGCGAGCCGCACGCCCGAGGCCAGCGCGACGCCGCCGCTCACCGCGGTGGCGGGCAGCAGGTTCATCGGGGGGTCGCTGAATGCGCGGGCCACGCGAATCGAGCGCGGCCGGTGGAACACTTCCGCCGTCGGGCCGTATTGCAACAGTTCGCCAGCATCGAGCACCGCCGTGTGGCCACCGAGCAGCAGCGCTTCGGTGGGCTCGGTGGTCGCGTAGACCACCGTCGATTCGCCGCTGGCAAACAGCGCCGTGAGTTCGTCGCGCAGTTCTTCGCGCAGTTTGTAGTCGAGGTTCACCAGCGGCTCATCCAGCAGCATC
Organism: Burkholderiales bacterium; assembly: GCA_031419535.1. GTDB lineage: Bacteria > Pseudomonadota > Gammaproteobacteria > Burkholderiales > Burkholderiaceae_C > JAEMQF01. Next base: position 799 of record JANOLA010000615.1, read on the forward strand.
AGCGGGGCGCGTTTGGCGAGCGCGCGCGCCAGCGCCACGCGTTGCTGCTGGCCGCCGGACAGCTCGGCGGGCAGGCGCTTCAGGAAGGGCTCGATGTGCAGCTTGGTCGCGAGTTCGTGCACGCGCGCGGCGATGTTTTTCTCTCGGCGCAATTTGAGGGGCGAGGCAATGTTGTCGGCCACGCTCATCGACGGGTAGTTGATGAACTGCTGATAGACCATCGCGACATTGCGATCGCGCACCGGCACACCCGTCACGTCGGCGCCGTCGGCGAGCACGCGGCCCTTGGTGGGTTTGTCCAGGCCCGCCATCACGCGCATCAGCGTCGTCTTGCCGGCCTGCGTGGCGCCGAGCAACACCGTCACCGCGCGCGGCACCAGCGCCATGCTCAGCGCATAGAGGTGGGTGTCCACCCCTTGCCGTTGTTCAATTTTCTCCAGGCTCAGTTGCATGCGCTTGTCCTTGGCGCGTCTTGCAGCGCGCCGGGGGCGGATTCTCGCCAATGTCGGGCGCACCACAGCGCCACCGCATTGCGCTGCGTCGCATTGAGGTGCAGACCGAGCTTGCTGCGACGCCAGAGCACGTCGTCGGCGCAGCGTGCCCATTCGGTACGGTGCAGGAAGTGCAATTCAGCTTCGAACAGGCCAGGTGCGACTTCGGCGCCGAGCTCGCCCTTGCCAAGCAGTTCATCGACGCGCGAACCGTAGGCACGCGCCAGACGATGGCAGAGCGCGTGCGGCAAGTGCGCATGGCGCAATGCGAGCGCTTGCACGAAACGCGTGAAATCGGTGTCGGGCCGCAGCGCCTTGCCGATCCACGCCGAGAGGTCGCCGCCGGGCAGCATCGCGGGTTTCGTCCACGCACCGCGCGGCGTGCCCAGCGGCTCTTGCAGCAGGTCAGCAGCTTCTTCGGCGAGCTTGCGAAACGTCGTGATCTTGCCGCCCCACACCGTGAGCAAGGGCGCGGGCCGCGGGCCGCGCGTGGGTCCGTTGCCATGGCTGCTGCCGGGCGGCCAATCGAGGTCGAGCTGATAGTCGCGCGTCACTTTCGACGGGTCGCCGGAATCATCGTCGAGCAGCGGGCGCACGCCGCTGTAGCTCCACACCACGTCGCCTGGGCTCACGGCGCGCGCGAAATAGCGGCTCGCCTGATCGCACAAATACTTTGTCTCGGCCGCATCGATGCGCGCCTCGCCGATGCCCCCGAAGTGCTCCACGTCGGTCGTGCCGATCAGCGTGAATTCGCCCTCGTAGGGGTTCGCGAAGATGATGCGCTTGTCGGGGTTCTGGAAGATGTAGGCGTGCTCGTGGTCGAACAGTCGCGGCACGACGATGTGGCTGCCCTTCACGAGGCGGAGCAGCTGGCTGCGCGGGGCGCCCAGTTGTTCGGCGAGGAACTGCGCGGCCCACGGGCCGGTGGCGTTCACCAGCGCGCGCGCGCTCAAGCGCAGCAGCTCGCCCGAGGCGCTGCGCAGTTCCGCTTGCCAGCGTGCGCCGGCCTCGCTGGTGTCGCTGGTGTCGCGGGTGTCGCGCCAGGCGCGGCTGCAGGCCCAGCGCGTCAGCACCGTCGCGCCGTGCGCGGCGGCGTCCACCGCGTTCAGCACCACCAGGCGTGCGTCATCGACCCAGCCGTCGGAGTAGACGAAGCCGCGCGTGAACTCGGGCTTCAAGGGGGCGCCGGCCGGGTGCGCGCGCAGGTCGATCGCGTTCGAGCCCGGCAGCACTTCGCGGCGCGCCAGGTGGTCGTAGAGGAACAGGCCGGCGCGAATCATCCACACCGGGCGCATGCCGGGGTCGTGCGGCATCACGAAGCGCAGCGGCCGCATGATGTGCGGGGCGCTCTTGAGCAACACCTCGCGCTCGGCAAGCGCCTTGCGCACCAGTGCGAATTCGTAGTGCTCGAGGTAGCGCAGTCCGCCGTGGATCAGCTTGGTCGACGACGACGAGGTGTGCGCGGCGAGATCGTCTTTCTCGCACAGCAGCACGCGCAGGCCGCGCCCGGCGAGGTCGCGCGCGATGCCCGCCCCATTGATGCCACCGCCGACGACCAGCACGTCGCAGTCGTGCGGCGCGCCGTCGGCAGAGCTTGGTCGAGCCTGATGTGGGGCGGTCTTCAACGCTGTCTCGGTGCGGGCGCCACGCCACGCCGCGCGCTGCGCGCGCAAGTGCCGTCGACCCCGGTTTTCTTGATTCTGAGGAGTGCGAATGTATTCGAAGGATGTTCGTTTGTGGCAAGTATTAACCCGTATTTCCTTTCGAATGTGTTCGTTTAGATTCGCGGCTGCATGACACCCAACCCTCGTCAAACCGCGATGCTGGACCACGTGCGCAGCAGCGGCTCGTTGTCGGTGGACGCCTTGGCCGAGCGCTTCGGCGTCACGCTGCAGACCGTGCGGCGCGACGTGACACTGCTTGCCGAAGCCGGCCTGCTGGCGCGCTTTCACGGCGGCGTGCGCGTGCCGAGTTCGACCACCGAGAACATCGCCTACCGGCAGCGCCAGCAGCTGAACCTGAACGCCAAGCAGCGCATCGCGCGTGCCGTGGCCGTCTCCGTGCCCAACGGCTGTTCGCTTATTCTGAACATCGGCACGACCACCGAGTGCATCGCGCGCGAACTGCTGCGCCACAAGGGCTTGCGCATCATCACGAACAACCTGAACGTCGCGGCAATCCTGTCCGACAACGTCGACTGCGAAGTGATGGTTGCCGGCGGCACGGTGCGCACGCGCGACCGCGGCATCGTCGGCGAAGCGACGGTCGCCTTCATGCGCCAGTTCAAGGTCGACATCGGCCTGATCGGCATTTCGGGGATCGAAGCCGACGGCACGCTGCGCGACTTCGACGTGCATGAAGTCGAGGTGTCGCGCGCGATCGTCGAGCAGTCGCGCGAAGTCTGGCTCGCCGCCGACCACAGCAAGTTCAACCGGCCGGCGATGGTGGAGTTGGCCGGGCTCGGCCGAATCGACCGCTTGTTCACCGACGCGAGCCCGCCCGAGCCGTTCCCGGCGCTGCTGGTGGAGGCAGGCGTGCGCTGCGACATCGCCATCTGAGCCTGAGGCAAACTGCGGTCCAACCGTCTCGCGCATCGCAGGAGCCCCTCATGCCCAACCACATCCTCGCCCTGGACCAAGGCACGTCGAGTTCGCGCAGCATCGTGTTCGACGCCCAGGGCCGCAGCGTCGCAATGGCGCAGCGCGAATTCCGCCAGATCTATCCGCAGCCCGGGTGGGTGGAGCACGACCCGATGGAGATCTGGCAAACCCAGCTCGCCACCGCGCAAGACGCGCTCGCCAAGGCCGGCCTGCACGCGCGCGACATCGCCTCGGTCGGCATCACCAACCAGCGCGAAACCACCGTCGTGTGGAACCGCGCAAGCGGCGCGCCCATCTACAACGCGATCGTCTGGCAAGACCGGCGCGCCGAGCCCACTTGCGCGGCGCTGCGCGCGTTAGGCTTGGAGCCGATGTTTCGCGACAAGACCGGTCTGATCGTCGACGCCTACTTCTCCGGCACCAAACTGAAGTGGATTCTCGACAACGTGATCGGTGCACGCGCGGCGGCGCAGCGCGGTGAACTCGCGTTCGGCACGATCGACACCTGGCTGATGTGGATGCTGACCGGCGGCGCCCAGGCCTCGACGCGCGCCGGTGCCATCCACGCCACCGACGTGAGCAACGCGTCGCGCACGCTCATGCTCAATGTGCGCAGCAACTGCTGGGACGAGGAGTTGCTGCGGATGCTCGATGTGCCGCGCGAAGTGCTGCCGGCGGTGCACCCGTCGAGCCA
>JANOLA010000616.1:0-4220 GCA_031419535.1 Burkholderiales bacterium
GCCGAACTCGGCCGCGAGCCAGCGCACGCTGGTGTGGCGCGGGCCCGTCACATTGATCGGCGTGGCAGGCGCCGTGCAATGCGCGAGCAGGCGCAGCGCCTGTTCGTTCGCGTCGCCCTGCCAGATCACGTCGGCATGGCCCATCGTCAGGTCGAGGCTGTGGCCGGCGAACACGGCACTCGCCACGTCGTATAGCACGCCGTAGCGCATGTCGATCGCGTACGACAGCCGCACCGCGCGCCCGGCCGTGCCGTACTTGCGCGACGCGTACTCGAACATGCGCTCGCGGCCGACGCAGGAATTCGCGTAGTCGCCCGAGGGCGGCGTGCTTGGCGTGCGTTCATTCGCGCCGGGGCCGTCCACGGCAACAAAGGGGTAGACGCAGGCGGTGGAGAAAGCGACGATGCGCGCCTCGCGAAACGTCTGTGCCACCATCATCGGCACGCCCACGTTCATCATCCACGTGAGCGACGCGTTGTCGGAGGCGCCGAACTTGTGCCCGGCCATGAACACCAGGTTGCGCACGCCCTGCGCCACGTTCGGCAGGCGTTCCAGCGCGCTGCGGTCGAGCAGGTCGCATTCGATGCACTCGACGCCGTGCCGCTCGAGCGAGCCCTTGAGCCCCGGTGCGCTGAAGCGCGCGACGCCGATCACGCGCTTGTGCGGCGCCGCGCGGCGCGCCATGCGAGCCAGCGTCGGGCCCATCTTGCCGCCGACGCCGAGCACCATGATGTCGCCGTCGATGCGCGCGAGGTCGTCGATCAGCCCCGGCGTGGGCTCGCTCATGAAGGCCTCTAACGCTTCGACGTTCTCGAACGACTTGGGCAATGGGGACATGGCATGGCTCGTGTTTCTCGGTCGCTCGAAGTCGCGTGGCTGTGAAGCCGGGCTCTCAACCCTCATGCAGCGATGCCTTCAAAGCGGTCTCGCCCGAGGCGCAGCGCGCGCATCTTCGCATCGGCGATGGGGCGCTTGAGCATCCAGAAGCCGCAGTCGGGGTGGATGTAGCGCACGCGCCCCGCGCCGAGTATCGATTCGGCGCGTTCGATCGCGCGCGCCACCTGGTCGGCGCTCTCGACGTCGGTGGCCTTGATGTCGACGACGCCCAGGCCGAAACCGATCTCTGGCTTGAGGTCCTTGAACACTTGCAATTCCTCGGCCGGCCGGTGCGCACATTCGAGCACCACATGGTCGGCGTGCAGCGCGTTCAGGTAGTTCAGCAGCGCGCCCCAGCTGCCTTTTTGCACCGTCTGCCCGCCGTAGTTGCCGAAGCACAGGTGCACCGCGGGAGTGCCCGGCACGGCGTCGAGCACGCGGTTCATCGCGCAGGCGGCCCATTCCCACTCGTGCGGGTGGCCGGGCAGGTTGGCTTCGTCGATCTGCACGATGTCGGCGTCGAGGTGCCGCACCTGTGCCGCCAGCGCGTCGGCGATCGCATGCGCGAGCGCGGCGGGGTCGCCATAGTGCTTGTCGATCAGCGTCTTGGCCAGCATGTGTGGCCCGGTCAGCGTGAACTTGAAGGTGTGCGTGGCCAGCGCCTTGGCGCGCGAGCAGGCCAGCGGCAGGTCGAGACTGCCGTGGCCGATAGGCCCGACCACGGTGCCCGGCGGCCGGGTGCGGAACTTCATGCCGCTCTTGCTTCGGTAAGCGATCAGGTCGTCGAACGAAAAGCGCTGTGTGATGCCGTCCATCGGCCGCACGAAGTACTCGATCATGCCGTTGGTTTCGGGATGGTTCACGTCGAAGCGGTACAGCTCGCCGTCGCACACCACGTCCACCCCGGCCTGCTCTTGCGTGCCGATGACGACGCGCGTGGCGTCGAGCAGCGCCTGTTCGCTGGGGTTGGCGATCAGCCAGTCGGGAACCGGGTACGAGCCGACGACGGTGGTTTTGATTCGAGGCATGAGTTCTGTCAGATCGAACTAACCGGTTGGTGATGAACGATGCTATTCGCAGGGCTGGGGGGGCGTCAAGGATGGGGCCGCGCGGCAGCCGCGGGCATTGGCATCGCTCGGCGCTGGCCTGTCTCGGACGCTATGGGCGACTGAAAGGCTGTAAGTCTTTCGGTCTTGCTCCCTCTCCTTCTGGAAGAGGGCTGAGGTGAGGCTGGTGGCCGGCACCAGTGCCCGCTACACCGACCCTCACCCCGACCCTCTCCCGCCCGCGTCAGCCGAAGGCTGGCGCCTTCGGGGGCGGGGAAGGGAGCCAACGTGGTCGCAGCGAAAAACTCTCAACCTCTGAGCCCTGACGCATTCCCGCGCCCAGGCAAGCGCGGCGAGGTCAGCGCGTGCAGAAAGGCGAGCAGCGCATCCCGGTCGTCGCGCGACAACGCGAGCGGCCGAATCAACGCGTCCTGCGCCGGGTCATCCGGCGAGCCGCCCGCGGCATGGTGCTCGATCACCTGCTCCAGCGTGTCGAGCGAGCCGTCGTGCATGTAGGGCGGCGTCAGCGCAACGTTGCGCAGCGTCGGCGTGCGGATCGCGCGCAGGTCGGCCGCGGCGCGCGTGACCTCGAACCGGCCCAGGTCAGGCACGTGCGGCACGCCGACGCGGGCGACCTCGTCGGCCGAGAGCCGCGCGTGCACGCCCGGCACCAACTGCACCTGGACCGGCTGCAAGTGCAGGCGGTCGCTGCGCCAGCCGACGCCGATGTTGTGAAAGCGGTGGTCGGTGAACAACGCGTCGCGCTCGCCTACGAGATGGCAGCGGCTGCAGCCCTGGCTGCCGAACACGTCGAAGCCGCGGCGCGCCTGGGCCGACAGCGCACTCGCGTCGCCGCCGTAGTACCAGCGATCGAACGGCGAGTCGCCGGCGACCAGCGTGCGCTGGTACGCGGCGAGTGCCCTTGCGATGCGCTGCCCCGTCGGCTTGGGGTCGCCGAAGGCCTGCGCGAACAGTCGGTCATAGGAACGTCGGCCATAGGAACGCAAGGAGCTCACGCGTGCGACGAGTGCCGCGACGCTTGGGTTGGCCATCTCGTCCGGATGCAGCAGCGGCAGCAGCGCCTGCGCTTCGAGGCTCGCCGCACGCCCGTCGTGGAACAGCGTGCGCTGGTAGGCCACGTTGAGCAGGGTCGGCGCGTTGCGCCTCAGGCTCACGCCTTCCATTCCCACCGAGGTGCGCAGTTCGTTGGCCGTGAAACCCTGTTCGAGCAGGTGGCACATCGCGCACGACAGCGTGCCGTTGACCGACAGGCGGCGCTCGAAGAACAAGGCCTCACCCAACGCCGCCTGCGCGGCCGGCGGCGGCGCCAGTGCCGGCAAGCCCAGGGGCGCGGCCACGGCCGGCAGGTGCGCCGCGATGGCGATGCACGTGGCCAGCGCGAGCTTCAGGCAACGCCGAACAAGCCCCACGCGGGTCGCGCATCCTCGATTCGGGCGGTCTGCGGCGTTGCGAATCCTCGCCATAGCTTCGGCTATGGCTGCGGTTTGCGCCTTGCAGCCCATCCCGAATAGAGGCGCGCGCCCTCGCACGGACCTATTCAGCGTTGCCTTCACGCCGGCGCCACCTGCGCGGCCAAGGTGCGCAAGTCGTTGACGATGGCCTGCCGCGCGAGCGTCGCCACGCTGTAGACCTCGCGCACCTGGCGTTTGTGATCGACGCAGAAGACCTTCAGCAAGTGGTTCAGGGTGCGCGTCGGGCGGCCGCGCGAGTCGGTCTCGACGCTGACGTCCTGGCCGAAGCCTTCGAGCAGAGGCAGCAGCTTGGCCACCGACGCCGTGGTCAGAAACCACCAGCGCACGCGCGCATCGGTGATGCGCTCGGCGCCGAGCAGCCGCATCTGCGCCGGCGTGTCGTGGCTCGGGTCGAAGCTGATCGTGACCAGTTGCGCGCTGCGCGCCAACGCCGGGTCGGCCAACAGCGCGGCGTGCACCTCGTCGAGCATGCGCCACGCCAGCGGGCAGCCGATCGGATCGCGGCAGTAGCTGTAAATGAACGACACCACTGACAGCCGACCCGCCAGCAGCTGCGAAAGGCGCAAGCGCCGACCGTCGTGGTTCAGCACGTCGCCGTCGGGCGCAGCGAACAGGCGCGGCAGACGGTAGCTGCCGGGCGGCGGCAGGCGCGACACGTCGGGCTCGCGCCGCGGCGCGGGCGCGGCGGCGTCGGTGGCGGCGCCCACCGCGCCTGCCCAGCCAAGCGCCGCCAGCGGCGCCCCCAGGCGGCACCGGCGCGCGGAAGGGTTCACCGGATCGCCTCGTCGCGCGTGGCCGGTTCGAG
>JANOLA010000617.1:0-5354 GCA_031419535.1 Burkholderiales bacterium
TGCTGCGCGCCGACGTGTGCAACGCGGTCGACGAACTTGGCCAGTTGCTCGACCACACCGGCCCGGTGGCGGCCTCCGAGCGCAACGCGGCGCGCATCTTCAACGCCGACCATTGTTTCTTCGTCACGAACGGCACGAGCACATCGAACAAGATGGTCTGGCACCACACGGTGGCGCCGGGCGACGTGGTGGTGGTGGACCGCAACTGCCACGTGTCGATCCTCCATTCCATCGTCATGACGGGCGCGGTGCCGGTGTTTCTGCGGCCCACGCGCAACCATTACGGCATCATCGGGCCGATCGCGCAGAGCGAGTTCGCACCGGAGGCGATCCGCCGCAAGATCGCCGAGAACCCGCTGCTCGCGGGTGTGGACACCAGCAAGCTTCGGCCGAGCATCCTGACGCTGACGCAAAGCACCTACGACGGCGTGCTCTACAACACCGGCACGATCAAGAAATCGCTCGACGGCTACATCGACACGCTGCACTTCGACGAAGCCTGGCTGCCGCACGCGGCGTTCCACCCGTTCTACAAGGGCTACCACGCCCTGGCGAAGTGGGAACCGCGTCCCAACGATCAGCTTGTCTTCGCCACGCAGTCCACGCACAAGCTGCTCGCCGGCTTGAGCCAGGCGTCGCAAGTGCTGGTGCAGGATTCGCTGAACCGCAAGCTCGACCGGCACCTGTTCAACGAGGCCTACCTGATGCACACCTCGACGAGCCCGCAGTACGCGATCATCGCGTCGTGCGACGTCGCCGCGGCGATGATGGAATCGCCCGGCGGCACCGCCCTGGTGGCGGAAAGCATTCTCGAAGCGCTCGATTTTCGCCGCGCGATGCGCAAGGTCGACAAGGAGTACGGCAAGGACTGGTGGTTCACTGTCTGGGGGCCGGACAAGCTGGCGCCCCAGGGCATGGGCGCGGCGGAAGACTGGATCCTGAAAGCCGACGCCAAGTGGCACGGCTTCGGCGACCTGGCCGAGGGCTTCAACCTGCTCGATCCGATCAAGAGCACGATCATCACGCCGGGCCTGGACATGTCGGGCAAGTTCGCGAAGACTGGCATTCCGGCGTCGATCGTCACCAAGTTCCTCGCCGAACACGGTGTTGTGGTGGAGAAGACGGGCCTGTATTCGTTCTTCATCATGTTCACGATCGGCATCACGAAGGGCCGCTGGAACACACTGCTCACCGCGCTGCAACAGTTCAAGGACGACTACGACAAGAACCAGCCGATGTGGCGCATCCTGCCCGAGTTCTGCGCCAAGCACCCGCGCTACGAACGCATGGGGCTGCGCGACCTGTCGCAAAGCCTGCACGAGATGTATGCCAAGGGCGACATCGCGCGCCTCACGACGGAGATGTATTTGTCGGACCTGCACCCGGCAATGAAACCGAGCGACGCGTTCGCGAACATCGCGCGGCGCAACACCGAGCGGGTTCCTATCGATGACCTGGAAGGGCGCATCACGACCTCGCTGCTCACGCCCTATCCGCCGGGAATTCCGCTGTTGATTCCGGGCGAGCGCTTCAACAAGAAAATCGTCGCGTACCTGCAATTCACGCGCGAATTCAACGCCGCGTTCCCGGGCTTCGACACCGACGTGCACGGCCTCGTGGAAGACGACGGCGAGGGCGCCGCGCGGCGCTACTCAGTGGACTGCGTTCGCTGAGTAGCAAGACGGGAGACGCGCAGCGCCTCAATCCGCAAGTTCGAGCGCGCGCGCCGCTCCCAGCAGCGCCGGCGGGAAGTCGGCCTCGATGACCCAGGTCGGGATCTCGCGCAGGTAATTCGCGTAGCGGCCCTTGGCCTCGAAGCGCGCGCGGAACTGCGAATGCTCGATCATCGAGCCGAGTCGCGGCACGATGCCCCCGCCGATGTACACGCCGCCCAGCGCGCCGAGCGTCAGCGCCAGGTTGCCGGCGGCGCCGCCGAGCAGCGCGAAGAACATCTCGACAGCGCGGCGGCACATCGGGTCCTGGTCGCTCAGCGCGAGCCGCGTCACCTGGTCGGGTTCCAGTTCCTGCGGCGTGCGCCCGGCAACCTCGCAGCACGCGCGGTACAGGTTCACCAGCCCCGGCCCGGACAGCGCGCGCTCCGCCGAGGCGTGGCCGAAACGCTGGCGCAGCTTGGCGATCACGGCTTCTTCGGCTTCATCGGCCGCAGTGAGCGTCACGTGGCCGCCCTGGCTCGTCAGCGGCACCATCGCGGCGCCGTGCGGCACAAGCCCCGATACGCCCAGGCCGGTGCCCGGGCCGATCAGCGCCACCGTGGCGCCCGGGCGCGCCTGGCCGCGGCCAATGGCGCGCAGGTCGCTATCCTTCAGCAGCGGCAGGGCCAGCGCAAGCGCGGTGAAGTCGTTGATCACCACCAGGCGCTCCAGCGCCAAGGCGGATCGCAGCTCGCGGATCGAGAACGACCAGGGGTGGTTCGTCATGGTCACCCGGTCTGCCACCACTTCGGTGGCAATGCCGAGCGCGCCCGAGCGCGGCGCCACCAACGTGTGCCGCGCCAGGTAGCTGCAAATCGCGTCGAGCAGCGAGGCGTGGTCGCGACACCGCAGCACCGCCAGCTCACTTGGCATGGTGCGCCCGGGAAACAGCAGCGCGAAGCGGGCGTTTGTGGCGCCGATGTCGCCGAGCAGCCGTGGTGTGGTCATGGCTTTGGCCGTAGCTTCATGTATGTTCGCCCCCGGTCGCTTCGCGCCCGCCCCAAGGGCCACGCAGTGGCCCCTCCAGGGCCACGGGGGCGAGCAACCGTCTTGGGGCCGCCCGGCGACGGTTGCTCAGTCGCCATCGTCGTGGCCACCGCCTTACTCGCTGCCCGCCGCCCCCGCCATCGCGTGGCTGAATCCGCCGTCGACGTAGGTGATTTCCGACGTGACGCCCGAGGCCAGCGGCGACAACAGGAACGCGGCGACGTTGCCCACGTCCTCGATCGTCACGTTGCGCCGCAGCGGGGCGTTTTTCGCGACGACGTCGAGGATCTGGCCGAAACCCTTGATTCCCGAGGCGGCCAAGGTCTTGATCGGCCCGGCGGAAATGCCGTTCACGCGGATGCCCTTCGGCCCCAGGCTCGCGGCGAGGTAGCGCACGGCGGCTTCGAGCGAGGCCTTGGCCAGGCCCATCGTGTTGTAGTTGGGAACGCTGCGCAGCGCGCCCAGGTAGGTCAGCGTCAGCAGCGCCGCACCCGGGCGCAGGTTCGGCAGCGCCGCCTTGGCCATGGCCGGGAAGCTGTAGCTCGAAATGTCGTGCGCGGTGCGAAACGCCACGCGCGACAGGCCGTCGAGAAAGTCGCCGGCGATCGCCTCTTTCGGGGCAAAGCCGATCGAATGCACGAAGCCGTCGTACTGCGGCCAATCCTGGGCCAGCGCGGCGAACAAGCGTTCGATCTGTGCGTCGTCGGCCACGTCGCAGTCGTAAACCAGGCGCGAGCCGAACTCTGCGGCGAATTCCGAGACGCGGTCCTTGAAACGCTCGCCCTGGTAGCTGAGCGCCAGTTCGGCGCCTTCGCGGTGGCAGGCACGGGCGATGCCGTAGGCGATTGAGCGGTTCGACAACACGCCGGTGATCAACAGTCGCTTGCCGGCGAGGAATCCCATGCTTTGCTCCAAGAGGGTTGAGGGTAAGGGGGGGCTGAGTTCGGGGGGCGGGTTCGGGCGGGCGGCTGCGATTCTGGCATGTTGGCCGCTGAAGTGATTGCCTGACCCAAATGCTGAGGCTACAATCCCATCTTTCGAGATGAAGTGATTGGGCGGATTCTTCCAGCCCATTTTTTTTGGCCGATCGGGTTTTTGCCCGCGCGGCGCGGGTTGGGCGGAGCGACAGGGCAAGGTAACGAGGCAGGGCGAGCGTCTGATGAATTGGCAACTCGCGGTGCAGGGCACCGTGGCCGGCTTGGGATACGACTTGGTGGACGCACAGCGCAGTGCGGGCGGATTGTTGCGCGTGTTTATCGACAAGCCCGTTGACAAGCCCGACGAGAAAAATGTTGCCCTGGCCGCCGATGACCCGGCCCGCTTCATCACGGTGGAAGACTGCGAGCGGGTGACGCGCCAGCTCCAGCATGTGCTGGAAGTCGAAGGCTGCGACTATGAGCGCCTAGAGGTGTCGTCGCCGGGGCTGGATCGGCCGCTGAAAAAGCCCGCCGATTTTGAGCGCTTTGCCGGCGAGCAAATCGAACTGACGTTGAAGCTGCCCCTGCAAGGGCGCAAGAAATTCCGCGGCGAGCTGCGCGCGAATGAGGCCGGTTGGCGTGTGGTGATGGGCCAAGAGCCGGCGCAGCAGGTGCTGGACTTCGTGTTCGAAGACGTGCGCGAGGCCCACCTCGTGCCGGTGGTCGATTTCAAGGGCCGCCGCGGTGCCGCGCCGGTGCAAGACAAGACCGCGGACAAAACCGCGCGGCCGGCAGCGAAGCGAAGCGCCGGCACGGTGGCGGGCGGGCGCCAAAAAAGCGTGCAAGGAGAACGTAGGCAATGAATCGCGAACTGTTGATGTTGGTCGATGCGATCTCGCGCGAGAAGAGCGTCGATCTGGAAGTGGTGTTCGGCGCCGTTGAAGCCGCGCTCGCCTCGGCGTCGAAGAAGCTGCACGGCGGCGAAGTCGACATGCGCGTCATCGTAGACCGCGACAGCGGCGAATACGAAACCTTCCGCCGCTGGCATGTGGTGCCGGACGAAGCCGGGCTGCAACTGCCCGACTCCGAAATTCTGCTGTTCGAAGCGAAAGAGCAGATCGATGACATCGAGGTCGACGACTACATCGAGGAGCCGGTCGAGTCGGTGTCGATCGGGCGCATCGGCGCGCAGGCGGCCAAGCAGGTGATCCTGCAGAAGATCCGCGACGCCGAGCGCGAGCAATTGCTCAACGACTTCCTGTTGCGCGGCGAGAAAATTTTCGTCGGCACCGTGAAGCGCCTGGACAAGGGCGACGTGATCGTCGAGTCGGGCCGCGTCGAAGGGCGCTTGCGGCGCACCGAGATGATTCCGAAGGAAAACCTGCGCACGGGCGACCGGGTTCGCGCCTACATCGCCGACGTCGACTCCACCTTGCGCGGGCCGCAGATTATTCTGTCGCGCAGTGCGCCGGGCTTCATGATCGAGCTGTTCGCGCAAGAGGTTCCCGAGATCGAGCAGGGCCTGCTCGAAATCAAGTCGTGCGCCCGCGACCCAGGCTCGCGCGCGAAGATCGCCGTCGTCTCGCACGACAAACGGGTTGACCCGATCGGCACTTGCGTGGGCGTGCGCGGTTCGCGCGTCAACGCGGTGACGAACGAAGTGGCCGGCGAGCGCGTCGACATCGTGCTGTGGTCGGAAGACCCGGCGCAGTTCGTGATCGGCGCGCTGGCGCCGGCC
>JANOLA010000618.1:0-11605 GCA_031419535.1 Burkholderiales bacterium
CCACCTGCCCCAGCACTTGGGTGGCGGGCCGACTCGTGGCCGGCCACCGCTGGTGGCAGCAGGGCGGTGGTGGTGCCCCCGGTCGCAGGCCCCATTCGCGGTGTCCTGGCTGTTCGCGCGCTTGGTCGGTGATGGCGCGGCTGTCCGTTGTGGACCTCGGTGGTGCCCCGCGAGCGTGGGCCGGAGAACGGGGGCGCCGCCACCGCCCTGGGGAACGGTCGGAGCCGGTCCGGGCTTGCGCGGACAGAAGGTTGCACTCGAAGCCCCGGGCCGGCTGCGCTTGGGACCGCCGGTTGGTGAGGCGATCCGTCAGGCCGCCATCGCAACGGCAGGTGCAATGACGTCAGGCCGGCGCGGCAGGCGCGCGCCGATTCACCAACACGATTCCGGCCGAGACCGCGATCAGCGCGATCCACAGGCGCAGCGTGATCGGCTCGCCGAGCAGCCACGCGCCGAGCAGCAGGCCGAACACGGGTGTGAGCAGCGTGAACGACGCGAGCCGCGTCGCGGGGTAGTTGCGCACGAGCCAAAACCAGGCCAGGTAGCTCGCGAACGAGACGATGACGCACTGGAACGCGAACGACCACGCCACCAGCACCGACATCGACACCGGCCACACGTCGCCGGTGAGCAGCCCGAGCCCGGTCAGCGCGACCGCGGTGACGCCGAGTTGATAGAGCAGCGTCTTCTCGGCGCTCGCCGTGTTCAGGCGGCTCGAGCGGATCGCGAGCGTCGTCGCGCCCCAGAGCAGCGCGGCAGCGACGCCGAGCGCGTCGCCCCACCACTGGCGCTGGCCCACCGAGGGCTGCGAAAAACTCTCGGCGAAAGCCCACGCCACGCCGGCAAACGCGCACACCAGGCCCGCGGCCTGCAGGGGTGCGAGGCGTTCCGACTTGGCGACGAAGGGCATTCCCAATGCAACGACAAACGGCGCGAGGTACAAAAACACGACCATGCGCGACGCGGTCGTGAACTGCAGGCCGACAAAGATGGCGCCGAACTCGGCGGCGAACAACGCCCCGGCAAACAGCCCCGCGCCCAGCGTGCCGTCGCGATCGAACAGCGCAACGCCGCGCCAGCGCGCCCAGGCCCACACCAGCAAGGCGCCGACCAGCGAGCGCCCGCCCGCTTGCAATAGAGCCGGAATCTCCGGCAGTGCGACTTTCACCGCCACCTGGTTCAAGCCCCAGAGAAAACAGCACACCAGCAACGCGGCGGCGGCGTGCGCGTCAAGCGCGTGCTTGCGATCAGGCATGGGCCGTCCGGGAACGCCGCAGCGCGATGCAATGAGCCGCAGCGCCGCAGGCCAAGCCGGCGAGCAGCCCGCTCACGTGCGCGAGCGGCGCGACCATCAGGTTCAGGCCGGCATGAAAGCTCGGCGGCATCCATGGATATTCAAAGGCCACCTTCGCCAGCAAGCCCAGCGCGATCAATGCGCCGATGCCGCGCTGTCGCCCCACGCCGGCCAGCAGCAGATGCACCACGAGCACCGCGACCCCGGCATGCAGCACGCCCGACAGTCCGCCGTAGTGCACCAGCGCCGGGTCGGCGAACAGGCCCAGTTGCGTCAGCGGCCACGCCACCGCCCAGGCCAGGGCCATCGGCGCGCTGACCCGCGCGGCCCACCCCAGCGCGGCCACCAACGCGGCACCGGCGAGATTGGCGAGCAGGTGGGCCGCGCTGTAGTGCACGGCGACCGCGCTGAAGCAACGCCAGGGCTCGGCCATCCACAGCGCCGGCTGCCAGTCGAGGGCTTCGCGCCCGACGCGCGAGCCGAGCAGCGCCGCCGCGCCGAGCAGCAGCGCCAGCACGATCCACAGGCTCGGCGCGCCGGGCGCAGGCGCGGGCGCCGCGCCGGGCGCCGGGGCAGGCGGCACGCTCAAACGAACACGGCGCGCCACAGCGCGAGCACGGCGTCGCGCTGCGGCTGCATCGCGCCGGCATCGAGCTGAGTCGGTTGCTCGTCGAGCCGCGCGCGGTGCTGGGCGCGGCGCAAATCCCGGTAGGCACCGGCCGCGGCTTCACCCAGCGGGCTGGCCAACAAGCCGCAGTCCTGGGCCCGCTGCAACAAGGCGATGTTGCCGGCGTTGGCCAGCAACTCGGCGTGCTTCGCGCCTTGCGTCAGCACCAGAAACTGAACCGCGAACTCCACATCCATCATGCCGCCCGGGCTGTGCTTCACGTCAAAGCGTTCGGCCTTCAGCGGGTGCGCCTGACGCACCTTGTCGCGCATCGTCTGGATCTCGGTGCGCAGCGCCAGCGGGTCGCGCGGCGCGCAGAGCACGGAGCGGCGCACCGCTTCAAAGCGATCCTCCAGCGAGCGAGCGCCTGCGCACCAGCGCGCCCGCGTCAGCGCCTGGTGTTCCCAGGTCCAGGCCGTGTTGCTGCCGCGCCCGGCCTGGTAGTTTTCGAAAGAGGCGATCGAGGTCACGAGCATTCCCGAGTTGCCGTTCGGTCGCAGCGCGGTGTCGATGTCGAACAGCTCGCCCGCGCTGGTGCGCAGCGTCAGCCAGGTGATCAGCTTGCGCGTGAATCCGCCGTAGATCTCGGCGGCACGCTCGTCCGCGTCGTCGTAGAGAAACACCACGTCCAGGTCGCTGCCGTAACCGAGCTCCTTGCCACCGAGCTTGCCGTAGGCGATCACGGCAAATCGCGGCTCCGGCCGGTGCGCCTGTTTCAAGTGGCCCCAAGCCCAGCGCAGCGCGCAGCCGAGCGTGGCGTCGGCAAGCGCGGACAACTCGTCGGCCACCTGCTCGACGCTGAGTTCGCCTTCCACGTCGCGCACCAGGGTGCGGAACACCTCGGCGTGGTGCGCGCGGCGCAGCGAATCGAGCAGCGATTCTTCGTCGGCCTGGCCCGAGCGCTGCCACGCCTGGTGCCGAGCTTCCAGTTCGCGCGTGAAGGCGTCAGGGTCGAAGCGGCCGTGCAGCAAGCGCTCGTCGGCGAGCTCGTCGATCACTCCCGGGTGCAGCATCAGGTAACGCATCGGCCAGCGCGCCAGGCCGAGCAGGCGCAGCAGGCGCAATTGCACTTCGGGCCGTTCGACCAGCAGTGCCAGGTAACTCTCGCGCCGCAGCAGCGGTTCCAACCAGTCAATGAAACGCAGCGCCGCTTCGGTGCTGCACGTGCCCTCGCGCGTGGCCTGCGCCGCGCGCTCGATCAGCCGCGCGAGGCGCAGCTTCGCGGCGTCGCGCAGCATCGCGATCTTCGGCCGCGCGCGCAGCTCGCGCACCCGCGCGGCGAGTGCTTCGGGCAACTGCTCGACAAAGCCCTCGCTGTCCACCGGCAGCGCCTGCGTACCGCAGGCCTTGCACGCACCGTTGCCGTTGGCGCCGGCCGACGCCGCGCGGCCGTCGTGCAGCAGCGCGTCGAATTCGGTCGCGACGAACTCGCGAATTTCACCCAGCTTGTCGAGCAGTTCGCACGCGTCGGCATCGCAGGTCAGGCCCATGCCGCGCGCGATCCACGCCAGGTCACTGTCTTGGGTGGGCAGCAAATGCGTTTGCTGATCGTCGAGGTATTGAATGCGGTGTTCGACCCGGCGCAGATACGTGTACGCGTCGGCCAAGCGCGCCGCGTTGGCGGCTTTCATCAAGCCGGCGGCGGCCAGTTTGTCGAGCGCCTTCAGCGTCGAGCGCGTGCGCAACTCGGGGAACTGGCCGCCGCGAACGACGAGCAGCAATTGCACGATGAACTCGATTTCGCGGATGCCGCCGCGCGACAGCTTCACGTCGTTCGATCGCTCCGGCCGGCCCGCCGCGCGGCGTTGCGCTTCGTCGCGCACTTTCCGGTGCAACTGGCGCAGGCCCTCGAACACGCCGTAGTCGAGGTAGCGCCGGTAGACGAACGCGGTGACGACCGAGCGCAGCGCCTCGAGGCTGCGGTCGGCGGCGTCCAGCCGTGGCGCGACGACCCGGCTCTTCAGCCAGGCAAAGCGCTCCCACTCTCGGCCCTGGGCTTGCAGGTACTCCTCGAGCATCGGCAGGCTCACCACCGGCGGCCCGGAGTTGCCGTTCGGGCGCAGCGCCAGGTCGACGCGGAACACGAAGCCGTCTTCCGTCACGTCGCCGATCAGCGCATACAGGCTGCGCGCGACCTGCGAAAAGTACTCGTGCGCCGAGACCGAGCGCACGCCATCGGTCTGGCCGGCGTCGGCATACACGTAGATCAAATCGATGTCGGACGACACGTTCAGCTCGCGCCCGCCGAGCTTGCCCATGCCGATCACCCAGAAGGGGATGCGCTGACCAGCGGCGTCGCGCGGCACGCCGTAGCGCTGGTCCTGTTCGTCTTGCGCCTGCTGCAAAGCCAGGCAAAGCGTGACTTCAGCGAGCTCGGTCATCGCGCGCGTCACGTCGGACAGCAGCGCGCCTTGTTCCACGTCAAGCACGGCAAGCCGCTCCAGCACCAGTTGCCGCGCGACGCGCAGCGCCACCGGCAAGGCGCGGCCGCCCGCGCGCAGACGTTCGATCAAGGCGCCGATCCTGGCCCGCCCGGGCACCCCGGCTTCGAGCAACGGCAACTCGGCGGCGCAGCGGCGCCGCACGCGCTGCACGAAGCGGCTGTGGTCGGCACGCGCGCCGACCGAATTCACGCCGGGCGCCGGCGCCGGTGTCGGCGCCGATTCAAGGGGCTGCGTTGAAGCGGAATCCATCTGCGGCGCGCGATTCACTGTGATAGATTGACCCGGCCTCGGACGACGAAGACTGCTTTGCCGCGAGCCGCCCCGTCACCGCCATCGCATGTCAACACCCGTGTCACCGTTCGACGAACCGCTGCTGGAGCCCGCGTCGGGCGCCGGCCCTGGCGTCGAGCCCGCCACGAACCGGCGTCGCCGTTGGCTGCTGCGGCTGCTGCTGTGGCCGGTGCTGTTGCTTTGGGTTCTGCTCGCGCTGGCGTGGCTGGCACTGCATTGGCTGATTCTGCCGCACATCGAAGAATGGCGTGCCCCGATCGAGCAGCGCGCCAGCGCGGCGCTCGGCGCTCCCGTGAAGATCGGCCAGATCGTGGTGCGCTCGCGCGGCTGGGTTCCGGCGCTGGAATTGCGCGACGTCAAGCTGCTCGATTCGCAGCAGCGCACCGCGCTGCACCTGCCGCGCGTGGCGGTGGCGATTTCGCCGCAGTCGCTGCTCGACCTGAAGATCGACTTCGACCAGTTGCTGATCGAGGGCGCCGAGCTCGACGTGCGGCGCAGCCCCGACGGCCGGATCTTCGTCGCCGGCTTCGACCTCAGCGGCGGCGCAGCGGGCGGCCAGAACACGGCTGCCGACTGGTTCTTGTCGCAGAACGAATTCGCGATCCGCGGCGGCACCTTGCGCTGGACCGACGAGCAGCGCGGCGCACCGACGGTGGCGCTGACCGACGTGCAGCTCGTCATGCGCAACGGCCTGCGCACGCACGACTTGCGCCTGGACGCGACACCGCCACTCGATTGGGGCGACCGCTTCCAGCTCACCGGACTCTTCACGCAGCCGCTGATGGCGCCCGCGAGCCAATGGCAGCGCTGGAGCGGGCGCGCGTTCGTGGAACTGCCGCGTGCCGACCTGAGCCAGTTGCGCCACCATGCCGATCTGCCGTTCGAATTGAGCGAGGGCCTGGGCGCGCTGCGCGGCTGGTTCGAGCTGCGCGACGGTTCGCTGCAAGCCGCCACCGTCGACCTGAACCTGAACCAGGTAACGCTGCGCCTGGGGGCGAAGGTCGATGAACTGCGCATTGCGCGGCTTCAAGGGCGCATCGACGCGACGCGCGACGCCGAGGGCTTGACGCTGTCGCTCGAACGCTTCGGCTTCGTCACCACCGACGCAATGCGTTGGCCCGGCGGAGACCTGAAACTGAAGCTTCGCCAGCGCGCTAGCGAGCCGCCCAGCGGCGGCGAATTCAGCGCGCAACACCTCGACCTGGCCTTGCTCGCGCAGATCGCCTCACGGGTCCCGCTCGGCGCCGCGCTGCACCAGCTGCTCGCCGAGCTCAAACCCAAAGGCGACCTGCGCGACTTGAGCGCGCGCTGGGACGGCATGCTGGACGCGCCGAGTCGCTACCAGGTCAAAGGCCAGTTGACGGGTCTTTCGCTCGCGGCGCGCGCGTCGGACGAGCCGCACCGCGTCGGCCGGCCCGGTTTGCGCAACGCGTCGCTGCAACTCAGCGCCAGCGAAAAGGGCGGCAGCGCCCGGCTCGACGTGCGCGACGGCGCGCTCGACGTCCCCGGCCTGTTCGAAGACCCGCGCATCAAGCTCGACCGCCTGGGCGCCGACCTCGAATGGCGCATCGTCGCCGGCCGGGCCGCGCTGAGCGTGAAGAACGCGAGCCTCGCGAACCCGGATGCGAGCGGCGAATTCGAAGCGAAGTGGAACTCCGGCGCCGGCGCCGAAGGCTTTGGCCGCGGCGCGCGCTGGCCCGGCGAGGTGGAAGTGACGGGCCGCCTCACGCAAGGCCTGGCGGTGCGCGCCGCGCGCTACCTGCCGCTGGGCATCCCCGAGCAGGCGCGGCGCTATGTGGAGCGCGCCGTGAAGGGCGGCCAGGTGCGGCGCCTGGACTTTCGCATCAAGGGCGAACTGTGGGACTTTCCGTATTTCGACCCCGCCACGCAAGGTGAATTTCGCCTCGCGGCGCTCGTCGACAACGTCGACTTCGCCTTCGTTCCCAGCGCGCCGGCCACGGCCACCGAGCCCGCCTTTGTGTCGCCCTGGCCCGAGCTGACGCGCGTGGCCGGCGAGCTGATCATCGACCGCGCGTCGCTCGAAATCAAAGGCGCGCAGGCGCAGATCGGCAACGTGGCGTGGCGCGGCGTCAACGGCAACATTCGCAACCTGATCGAGCAGCGCGTGCTGGTACTGAACGGCAGCGCGCGCGGCAGCGCAGCGGAAATGCTGCGCATCGTCAACGCCAGTCCGGTGGGCGACTGGACCTCGCGCGCACTCGCGCGCACCACGGCCAGCGGCGACGCCGATCTCGAACTCGGCCTGCAGATTGCGCTGCGCGACCTGCCCAAGTCGCAGGTCAAGGGCAGCGTGCTGCTCGCCGGCAACGACGTTCGCATCAGCCCCAACACGCCGCTGCTCGCCGCCGCCAGGGGAAGAGTCGACTTCAGCCACAAAGGCTTCAACGTCGTCGCTGCCACCGCCAACGCCTATGGCGGCGAAGTCGCCTTCGACGGCGGCATTCAAGCCGACGGCACGCTGCGCTTTTCGGGCCAGGGCAGCGCGAGCGTCGAGGCGCTGCGCCGCGCCGGTGAACTCGGGCTGCTGTCGCGTGTGGCGACGCAGCTCAGCGGCAAGGTCAACTACCGCCTGGGCTTGAATTT
This sequence comes from Burkholderiales bacterium, assembly GCA_031419535.1. Classification (GTDB taxonomy): domain Bacteria; phylum Pseudomonadota; class Gammaproteobacteria; order Burkholderiales; family Burkholderiaceae_C; genus JAEMQF01. The sequence goes on from JANOLA010000618.1 coordinate 7,301, forward strand.
CGTGCAGGGCCTGCCCGAGATCAGCGTCACGAGCGATCTGGTGGGCATCACCAGCGCCTTGCCGGCGCCGCTCAGCAAGCCGGCCGAAACACCCTTGGCGATGCGTTACTCGACGAGCATTCAGCGCGAGACGCTCCGCCCCGGACGCAGAAACGCCGACACGCTGGCGTTCGAACTCGGCTCGCTGCTGAAGGTGCAGTACCAGCGCGACATCTCCGGCCGCGAAGCGCGCGTGCTCGCCGGTGCGATCGGCATCGGCCAGGAAGCGCCTCCGCTGGCGCAAGGCGTCGCGGTGAACGCGACTGGTTTCCAAGGCGTCGCGGTGAACGCGACGCTCGGCGCGGTGAACCTCGACGCGTGGGAAGCGGCGTACCGCAAGCTGTTCGACGGCGATGTCGACCTGGCCGACGACGACACGGCCGACGCCGCGAACGGCATCGGCTACGGCCCGACCCGCCTGACCGTGCGCGCCCAAGAGCTGATCACCGGCGGGCGCCGCATCACCGGCCTGGTGGCCGGCATTTCGCGCGACCCCGGCCAGTGGCGCGGTTCGATCGAGTCCGACCAGTTGAGCGGTTATGTCGAGTTCCGGCCCGCGCGGCGCGCAGCGGCACCGGGTGCCGCCGCCGCCACACCGGCGGCGGCGAATTCGGTCGCGGCGAACGCCGGCCGCATCTACGCCCGGCTGTCGCGCCTGTCGCTGCCGAAGAGCGACGTGGAACAGATCGAGCGTTTGCTCGACGAGCCGCCGACCAGCGCGCCCGCCCTCGACATCGTGGTCGAGGACTTCGAGCTGCGCGGCAAGCGCCTGGGCCGCGTCGAAATCGTCGCGACGAACCAGCTCGCCGGCACGGAGCCGCGCGCGGCGCGCGAGTGGCGCTTGTCGAAGTTCAACATGACCACGCCCGAGGCGCAGTTGAGCGCGACGGGGCAATGGTCTCCAGGGTCGGCGGGCTCAGCCGGCACCGCTACTGCGCGCCGCGCCGAGATGGACTTCAAGCTCGAATTGCGCGACAGCGGTGCGTTTCTCGAGAGGCTCGGCCTGGGCAAGGCGGTGCGCGGAGGCAAGGGGCAGCTCGCGGGCCAGGTGGCGTGGCTCGGCTCGCCGCTGTCGCTCGACTTCGCCACGATGAGCGGGCGCTTCAACGTCGCCATCGAGGCCGGCCAGTTCCTCAAGGCCGACCCGGGCGCGGCACGGCTGCTCGGCGTGCTCAGCCTGCAGGCGCTGCCGCGCCGGTTGCTGTTCGACTTTCGCGACGTCTTCGAAGACGGTTTCGGCTTCGACAGTTTTCAGGGCGACGTGCGCATCGACAAAGGCGTGGCGCACACCAACAACCTGCGCATGCGCGGTGTGCAAGCGGTGGTGCTGATGGAAGGCAGCGCCGACATCGGGCAGGAGACGCAGGATTTGCGTGTCGTCGTCGTTCCCGAGATCAACGCCGGCACCGCGTCGCTCGCGTACGCCGTGATCAACCCCGCCGTCGGCCTGGGCACCTTTCTCGCGCAACTGTTCCTGCGCCGCCCGCTGAGCGAAGCCGGGACGCGCGAGTTTCACGTCACCGGGCCGTGGGCCGCGCCGCAGGTCGACCGTATCGAGCGCAAGGCCGAGGCGCCTTCCAGCACGCCGGCGCCGCGTTGACCGATTCACGGCGAATTCACGGCGAATTCACGGCGAGAATGGCCCGATGAAGATCGCTGCCGTGCAAATGGTCTCCACGCCCGACGTGGCGCGGAACTGCGACGCCGCGCGGCGCCTGATCGCGCAGGCCGCGGCGCGGGGCGCCGAACTGGTCGCGCTGCCCGAGTACTTCTGCCTGATGGGGCGCAACGACCGCGACAAGCTCGACGTCGCCGAACTGCCGCTGGGTGAACAGGGCGGGGGCGATTCGCGCGGCGGCCCGATCCAGCAGGCCTTGTCGGCCGCGGCGCTTGCGCATAGTGTCTGGCTGATCGGCGGCACGCTGCCGTTGCGCTGCGCCGACCCGCAGCGCGTGCGCAACAGCTGCCTGGTGTTCGCGCCCGACGGCAGCCTGGCCGCGCGCTACGACAAGATGCACCTGTTCCGCTTCGACTCCGGCCACGAACGCTACGACGAAGGCCGCGTGTTAGAGGCCGGCAGCGAGCCGGTCGCGCTGCAATGCGGTGCGCTGCGCGTCGGCTTGAGCGTGTGCTACGACCTGCGCTTCCCCGAACTCTACCGCGCGCTGATGCGCCCGCCCTGCGATCTGATCTCGGTGCCGTCCGCGTTCACGTACACGACAGGCAGCGCGCATTGGGAGCTGCTGCTGTGCGCGCGCGCGGTCGAGAACCAGGCCTACGTGATCGCACCGGCGCAGGGCGGCACGCACGAGAACGGCCGGCGCACCTGGGGCCACAGCATGATCATCGACCCCTGGGGCGAGGTGCTCGACGTGCTGGTCGAGGGCGAAGGCGTGGTGATCGCCGACGTCGACGCCGCGCGCCTGGCCTGCGTGCGCGCGCAGTTGCCTGCGCTCGAGCATCGACGCTTAGGCGATTGATCGACTTTGCAAGATCGCCGTGGCGCGGCGTGCCTGGCTCGATCGGCCCCGCACACGATCGTCCCGCACAGCCCAGCGCTGTCAGCGTGGCGCAACGTCCAGGCGATGCTCTGCGCGCAACCGTCCGCGCCGCACCATTCGCGTGGCTATCATGCGGCGCTCGCCGTTCGCGCCCCCCGTGGCGCGACCCACGTCCCCCAAGAACAAGGACCGCCATGCACCGCATCACCCCACTCGCCGCGAGCGCAGTCACCGCCCTCGCCTTCGCCTCGACCTGCGCATTCGCGAGCCGCCCCTTAAGTGTCGACGACGCGAACATCGACGACAAGGGCACCGGCCACATCGAAGCCTGGGTCGCGCGCGAGCCCGGCAAAGACGACGTCATCTACGTCGCGCCAGCGTATTCGCCATGGCAAGTGGTGGAATTGTCAGGGCTGCTGTCGCGCAACCGCACCGATTCGATCAGCTCTGTCGGCGTGCTCGCGCGCGTGCAAGTCACCGAGCCGCAAAAATCAGGCTGCAACTTCCTGGTGGCCCTGGGCCATCAACATTTCAGCCCGGGCGGCAACCTGCCCTTCGCCTACACCACCGCCACCTGCAACAAGAACGACTTCGCGCTGCACGGCAACCTCGGTGCAGCCAAGCCCTCGGGTGCTTCCAGCGTCGGCACCTGGGGCGTGGCGCTGGAACACGACACCGGCACCTTCGTCGCCCACGTCGAGTCGTTCGGCCAGGAGCGCTCGAAGCCGACGTTTCAGCTCGGCGCGCGCCGGGAAGTGGCAAAGGGCTGGCAGGTCGACGGGACGCTCGGGCGCTTCAACGGCGAGACGATCTTCAGCTTGGGGGCGAAGGTTTCGTTTTGAGGGTCGGGGCGGCGCGCCTATTCTGGCAAGCCTGCCAGCCGCCATGCGGGCAACAGCGTCCTTTCCCAGAATTTCCGACGAGCGGGCCGGAAACCTTCAATTTTGCGGGATTGGTATCTTGAAAGGTTGAAGCTTGGGTCTGCCCGCAAAACGGCAGCGACAGCGGCCCGTGATCGGGCCCGATCTCCGTTGAGTGCATACGCCACTGCCAACTCGGTCTGCGCCCAGATCATCCTTGGGTTCTTGTCCAGCGCTTTCAGTAGCCACGCAATGGCGGCATCGTTGTCACCAAGCATGAACTGCGCGAAGCCCATGTTGGCGAGAGTGAGGTCGTCGACGTTCTTTGAGTAGAGTCGGATGGCCTCGGTCAGCCCGTGAGATTGGCGAATGGCAGCACGACGATCGACAGCGGCCCTGCATCACCCTTGCCGACCAGCGCGAGCAACTTCGACGACTCCGTGCTCGCACGCGCCGCCTGGTACGCGTTCCAGTAACCCGCAAGCCCACCGAGCACGGCGCCGACTCCGGCAATCGCGACGACCGCGCCCTTCAGCGTCTTGAGACGGGCAAGCAGCCTGTCGAATCGGCCAGGTGCGGGAGCGGCCACCGCGACTGCGCGCACCGGCTCGGTCGGCTTCGGTGGTTCGGTCTTGTCAGCGCGGCGCTTGGAGGCCATGCGCGATTCTGCGGCTGGGGATGACTTCCGTGCAATCAGGATGACACCGGCGTCAATCGAATGGGTTCGCCTATTCGCAACCGCTGTTCGTCTGACGTCTGCCAAGCACGCCTACGTCCGAGCGGCAGGGCGGCGGCGGTGCCCCCGTTCTCCGGCCCACGCTCGCGAGGACCACCGCAGCCTGCAACGGCCGGCTTCATCAACGCCGCCAGTGCCCTGGCAACGCTTGGTGCCCACGCGAATGGGT
>JANOLA010000619.1:0-6870 GCA_031419535.1 Burkholderiales bacterium
GAGTGCCGCGAAGCACATGGCGCGCTGCTGCGGGTCAGCGGACTCCTGCGCGAGCACGAGCGGCAGCGTGGCTTCGTCGATCAACAGGCTGTCGGCCTCGTCGAGCAGCGCCATGCACAAGCCGCGCAGCAGCGGCGTGGCAGCGCCCTTGCCGGTGAGGCGGCGTGTGCGTTGCCGCAGCTCAGTGCCGCTTGACTCGGCGCCGAGCCGGTCGCGCAAGTAGTCGAACCCAACTTCGCGCGCCGTGCAGTAGGTGACGTCACAGGCATACGCGGCGCGCCGCGCCTGCGGACTCGTTGAGCCGAGCACGCTGCCCAGCGTCAAACCGAGCGCGCCAAAAAACGGCTCGAGTTGTAACGCGTCGCGCTGCACGAGATAGTCGTTCGCCGTCATCACATGCACCGGCACACCGGCCAGGCCGGCCACCGCCGCGGCGAGTGCGGCAGCGTAGGTCTTGCCTTCGCCGGTGGCCATTTCGGCGAGCCGGTCGTCGAGCAGCACGTTGGCCGCCAACAACTGGCTGTCGAACGGATTGCGGCCCAGGACGCGCTGGCCGGCGGCGGCGGCGCAGCCGAGCGCTGCGGCGCGCGATTCGACGCAACCGCCCTCCCAGCCGTCGCGCGCCAGACGGGCACGCAAGTCGGCCAGGCGTGCGGCATGGGCTACCGGGCCGAGGCATAACCAAGCCGCCTGCTGCGAGCGCACGGCCTGCAGGGTGCGCGCGCCACGCCTGCGTCGCAGCGCGGCGAGCGGCGTGTCGAGCAGCCAGCCGAGTACAGCGCGCAACCCAGTGCGCAGCGCGTCGACGAGCTCGACCGCGAGCGGTGCGGCACGCGCCGCCACGGCATCGAGGCGCTGCGGATATTCGCCCCATACCACGCCGGGCATGGGCAGCCGCGCCGCATGTCGCAGGGTCACATTCACTCCGACGGATTGAAATGTTTCAGAAACAACTGCTGAAGGCGCCGCGTCGCCTGCATCGCCAGCGGTGCCATGCCATGGTCGATGCGCACCCAGGCGCGCCCGCCGATGCGATCGTCGAAGCGTCGATCCGGCGCAGCGCCGAGCCGGACGTCGGCCAGCACCACGCCCTGCGCCGGGGTGAGCCCTAGCTTGTCGTCGGGAACCGTGACGATGGCGCCGCCGCTGCGGTCGCCCAGCGCCGCGCTCGGCAGCTTGGCCACGGTGCCCGCCACGTCGCGCAGCAGTTCGCCGCTCCAGGCGTGCCGCGGGTTCTCGACCAGGCGCACGCTGACCGCGCGTGCGCTGCTTTGCACCAGGCTGGCCTGCTCCTGCGGGATCGCGATGCGCACGAGATTCGGTTCGGGGCTCAGCAGATGCGCGAGCAGCGCGCCTTGCTTGACGAAACGACCGACCAAGTCGTCGGCATGGTCGATCACCGCGACGCCGTCGGCGCCGGCATGAACCTCGAGTTGCGCGAGGCGTTCTTCGGTGCGCGCCAGCTCGCTGGCAGCGCCGTCGAGTTCGTGTTCAATGCCCACCGCGCGCGACGGGTCGGTTCGCAAGGCCTGGTAGCGCTCGGTCTCCAGCGCCGTGATCCTGCCTGCCAGGCGTGCGCGTTGCGGTTCCAGCAGCGGGGCGCTGAGCGTGAAAAGCAACTCGCCGGCACGCACGCTCTGAGCGTCGCGCACGTGAATGCTTTGGACGAAGCCCTCGGTCTCGGCGCGAACCCGGGCTTGCTCGGGCAGCCACACCACGCCCTGCACGACGCTGGAGAACGGCAGGGGCACGACGGCGAAAAGGGCCAACACGCCGGCGCCGACGAGGCAGGCGCGCCGCCACGCGACCCGCCGCTCGGTCTCGGCCAGCGCCGCGCCATGCAGGAAGCGGCCCAGGCCGAGCAAGGGCTGGAGCGCCAGCCCCCAGACGAAGTACAGCGCGATCGCCGCGCCGAGAAAAAATGACAGTCCGCCGAGCCAGAACACGATGGCTGCGCTGATCAGCACCCGGTAGGCCCATGCGGCCGGTGCGTAAGCCCAGAGCCAGAACCGTTCGCCGTGGGCCGGCACGACGGGCTCGCCGGCGGTGCCGAGCAGGCGCTCGCGCATCCAGCCGAGCCAGTGGCGCGCGCTGCGCGTGGCCAGGTTCGGCAGCTGCAGCGCGTCGGTGAACACGTAGTAGCCGTCGAAGCGCAACAGCGGGTTGCCGTTCACGACCAGCGTCGAGACGGTGCCGATGAAAAACACCGCGAAGGCGATGTCGCGCAGCGCACCCGGCTGCACGTTCAGCGCGACCGCCAAGGCGAACGCGGCGAGCAGCAACTCCAGCATGATGCCGGCGGCGCTGACAAGCAAGCGCTGGCTCGGGCTGGCGAGCGTCGAAGCGGCCGATGCATCGACGTAGGGCACCGGCGTGAACATCAGGATCGTGATGCCCCATTCCGGTACCTTGGCGCCGAATCGCACGAGCGCAAAAGCGTGCGCCAATTCGTGCAGCGCCTTGACCACCGGGTAAGCCATCCACACCATCAGCAGCAAACGCGGCGTCGCCATCCAGCTTTGCGCATGCGCCAGCAGCACGCCGAGATTGAGCAACGCCGCGACCCCGCCCGCGAGCACGAGCAAGCCCCACAGCAGCAGCGCCGCCGGCGTGAACAGGCAGCGCAGCCGCGGCGCCACGCGGCTCAGCCAGCGATCCGGCCGGCCCAGCGGAATTCGAAACGAGAGCAACGAGTTGGTGCTGCGCGTCGTATCGGCAGCGCAGGGCGCACTCAGCGTGCCTTGCGGCCCGAAGTCGGGCTTGCGATCGAAACTGAGCAGACCCGCGGAGTGCAGCCGCGCCAGCAATTGCAGCAGTTCGTCCTGCGTCGGCGCGTCATCCTTTAGCTCGCTGAGCAGCAAGTCCCACAGGCGCTGCACGCTGAGCGTGCCGTTGCAGCGGCCGACAAAGGCGTAGGCGGCGCGATTCAGGCGAAAGCCGCGGCTGCCGTCGGCACGCACCAGCACATGCCAGATTTCGCGCCGGTACGACACGCGTTCGGCGTGCGCTTGCGGGTCCAGGCGCGGGCGCAGCGCCGCAACCCGGAACCACTGTGGGCTGAGCAGCGGCGCGGCAGGCGCGCTAGGCGGGGTGAATCCGCTCAGGCGGCTCAACCGAACCACTCCCACCACGTCAAACGCGCCGCCTCGACGAGCCGGCGTGACCCGCTCCACAGCAGCGGCTGGCGCCCGACGTGGATGCGCGCATTGCCTTGCAGGCCCGGGCGCAGTTCGGCGGACTTCTCGAGCAGCTCGGCCTCGACCTCGAACACGTTGCGTCCTTCGACCGCGCTCGCGATCGGTGTGATGCGTTTGATGCGCACCGCCAGGCTGTTCCACGGCAGCGCCGACAGCGCCACCGAGCCGGCCTGGCCGATGCGCAGCGCAGCGATGTCGCGTTCGTCGACTTCGACGATGACGCGGAACTGGTCACGCGGCGCGATCGTCATCAGCTCGCTGCCCTGCTGCAGCGGCGCGCCGAGCGATTGGCTCAGGTCGCCCTGGATCACGATGCCGTCGAACGGCGCCTCGATGCGGCCGCGCGCGAGCTTCATCTCGACCAGTTCGAGCTGGGCTTCGGCTTCGTCGATGCGCGATTGGTTGATCACCAGTTGGGCTCGGTCGGCGCGCGCGTTCGCCGCGCCGTAGGCGTTCTCGAATTGCGCCCGCTGGCTCTGCCAGCGCGCTTTTTCCAGCTGCAAGTCCTGCTCGGCGAGTTCGATCAGGGCCTGGCCCGCCTGCACCGAATCCCCCGGGCGCGCGTGCACGCGCTTCAAAAATCCATCGGCGGGAGCGACCAGAACGCGTTGCACCGCACCTTCGAGGCGCGCGCGGCCACCCACGTGAACGTCGGCCGGCATGAACGTCAGCCCCGCCAGCAACAGCGCGATGCCGATCAGCGTGTAGCGCAGGCCGGATTTGTGCGGCTGCTTCAATCCCTCCCACCACTGGCGCAAGCGCTGCTGAATGGTTTCGCGCAAGGGCTGCTCGTTGAGGCGCATCAGGTTCAGTGCCGGACCGGCCAGGCACGCCAGGTGTTCGAGAACCTCGAGGTCGTTCGGCCGGATCACGGCGCTGCCGCGCCGCTGCGCACACAGCGCGCCGACCGTCACGCCGGCCGCGACGACGGGGACGCTGGCGGCACAGCCGCCCTCGGCTTCGAGCAGGGCCCTGTGCGCCAGCGTGATGCGCGGGTGCGCCTGGGCGCGCGACTCGGGCAGCATCAGGCTGGCGCGCTGGTCCAGTGCCTCGGCCAGAGCCGCACTCAGGCGCTCGACCAGCGGCGTTCCGGGCGCCGCCGGCAAGCCGTCGGACAGCGCGAGCAACTCCACGCGTTCGCCTCGAACGAAGCCGAGGCAGACGCGGTCGTAGCCGAGGCGCAGCGCGGTCTCGCGAACCAAGGCCGCCGCGGCGCCGCGCAGATCGGCTTGCGAGAGCACGTGCGCGTGCAGGTCGAGCAGCGAGCGCAGCGCGGCCTGGGCTTCGGCGCCGGAATCGGCGGCGCTCGAATGCATCAGCGTCGAAAGGGTCATGGCTGGGTTTGATCTGGGTTCAAGGCGTGCCCGCACTGCTGGCCGACGCCCAACCTGGCGCGCCGACGCGCGGTGCGCACGCATCGTGCTCGGATATCGGCCGGCTGCGCGCCTTCTTGAGGTCGAGCCACGAACCCGTCGCTGCGCCGCCGTCGTGCCAAATCCGATCGGCAGGCGCGGCGGAGCGTGAGCGTGAGCGTGACGCAATGCTCACCCGCTGCGACCACGTTTGCTCCCTCTCCCAGAAGGAGAGGGAGCAGAATCGAAAAACTCTCTGCCTCTTAGACCGTCGCCAGCGCCTGTGCCAGATCGGCGCGCAAGTCGCCCAGGTCTTCCACGCCGACCGACAAGCGCACCAGCGCGTCGCCGATGCCCAGCTTGGCGCGGGTCTCGGCGGGAATGGTGGCGTGCGTCATGATGGCCGGGTGCTCGATCAGGCTTTCCACGCCGCCCAGGCTTTCGGCGAGCGAAAAGATTCGAACCGCCTCGAGGAAGCGGCGCGCGCCGGCCAGGTCGGTCTTCAGGTCGAGCGAGATCATGCCGCCGTATCCACCCGTGCCGCCACCGGTCGAGCCCCCCCCGACGCCCTGGCCCAACATCTGGCGCCGCGCCAGCGCGTGTTGCGGGTGCGATTCGAGGCCCGGGTAGCGCACGCGCGTGACTTTGGGCTGCGCTTCCAACCATATCGCCAGCGCGAGCGCATTGCTGCAGTGGCGCTCCATGCGCAGCGCGAGTGTCTTCACGCCGCGCAGCGCGAGAAAACTGTCGAACGGGCCGGCGATGGCGCCGACCGCGTTTTGCAAAAACTCCAAGCGCTCGCGCCATTCGGCCTGGCGAGGTTCGCCACCAACAATCGCGACGCCGCCGATCACATCGGAGTGGCCATTCAGGTACTTCGTCGTCGAGTGCACGACGATGTCGAAACCCAGTTCCAGCGGGCGCTGCACCCAGGGGCTGGCAAAGGTGTTGTCGGCCACCGCGATCAGCTTGTGCTCGCGCGCGATCTGCGCGAGTGCCGTCAGGTCCGCGAGTTTGAGCAGCGGGTTGCTCGGTGTTTCGACCCACAGCACGCGCGTTTTCGGCGTGATCGCGGCGCGCAAGGCCTTCAGGTCGGACAGGTCGACAAATGAAAAACGGGTTCCGGCGCTGCGTGTGCGCACGCGCTCGAACAGGCGGTAGGTGCCGCCATACAGGTCGTCGCTCGCCACCACGTGCGAGCCGGCGTCGACGAGTTCGAGCACGGTGGCGATGGCCGCGAGGCCGGAAGCGAACGCAAACGCCTGCGCGCCGCTTTCCAGGTCGGCCACGCAGCGTTCGAACGCAAAGCGCGTCGGGTTGTGCGAGCGGCCGTAGTCGAGCCCCTTGTGCACGCCGGGGCTGCTCTGCACGTAGGTGGACGTCGCATAGATCGGCGGCATGATCGCGCCGGTGCGCGGGTCGGGAGACTGGCCGGCGTGGATCGCACGCGTCGCGAAGTTCGATTTGACGGCCACTGCCGCGTCCTTGTCGGATTTCATCACTTTGCCCTCCGCAAGTGGTTCAGCAGATCGAAGCGTGTGATCAGCCCGTGGAAGCCGGAGGCATCGGCAATGATCGCGACCAACCCGCTCGCCAGCACGCGCCGCAGCGTCGCCAGGTCGGCGCTCGGCGCGAGCGTCTGCAAGGCCGTGCTCATCGCGCTGCGCACCGGTTGACTGTAGCGCGACGCGTCTTCCTGCACGTGCAGCAGCAGGTCGGACTCGTCGATCACACCGGCCAACGCGCCGCCTTCCAGCACCGGCAACTGCTGCACGTCGGCCAGGCGCATGCGCTGAAACGCGACGAGCAGCGTGTCCTGCTGGCCCACGCTGACCACGCTGCCGTCTTCGGTGCGGCGCGCGATCAGGTCGCGCAGATCGCCGTAGACGCGCTGCTTGAGCAGGCCTTCGTCGATCATCCATGCGTCGTTGTAGACCTTGCTCAGGTAGCGCGTACCGGTGTCGCACACCAGCGTCACGACGCGCTTCGGCTCGGTTTGCGCCCGGCAAAAACGCAGCGCCGCGGCGAGCAGCGTGCCGGTGGACGAGCCGCCCAGCAGCCCTTCGGCCTTGAGCAGGGCGCGCGCCGCGGCAAAGCTTTCGTCGTCGGGGATCGAGTAGGCGTGTTTCACCGACGAGAAATCGCAGATCGACGGCACGAAATCCTCGCCGATGCCCTCCACCGCCCACGATCCCGGTGCGCCATGTTTGCCGGTGAGGATCAGGTCGCGCAGGATCGAACCGGCTGGGTCGGCGAGCACGAATTCGAGCCGCGGCTGCACTCGCCGGAAAAAGTTCGTCAGGCCCGTCAGCGTGCCACCC
>JANOLA010000620.1:0-2168 GCA_031419535.1 Burkholderiales bacterium
CCGTCCTCGGCATTGCCGAGCAGCGACAACATTCCACCAGTCGAGCCTGGGCGCTCAACCAAACCGCCGGGGTGTCCGGCTTGAAGGGCGACTGGACTGATGCGATCACGCGCTACACGCAGGCGCTCGAGCTGGAAGAACGTTATGGCCTGAAGGCGCTCGGTGCTGTGGCGAAGTCCGGTCTCGGTCGAGCCCTGGTCGCGACGGGACGGCTCGACGATGGCATCCGGCTGCTTCGCGAAGGCTATTCGGGATGGACGACATTCGGCGGCAGGCAAGCCAGCACGCAATTTGCTGCGAACGCCGCCGAAGTCCTGCTCGACGCCGGACGAAGGGACGAGGCCACCGAGTTCCTGCTGGCCGGCGAGAAGACGCTGCAGGAAACCGAAGAGAAGTACCAGGCCGCCCGGTTGTTCTGGTTGCGCGGCCGCTTGGGCGAACTCGACGGTGACGCTGCCGCAGCCGAGAGTGCGTACCGCCAGGCGATCGCGATTGCCGCGCAGCAGGGGGCACTTCTGTACTCGCTGCAAGCGGCCACCGCGCTGGCGGCCCTGTGCCAACGAGAGGGCCGCGCCGACGAGGCCGACGCGGTGCTGCGGCCGATTTACGAAAGATTCACCGAAGGCTTCGACTATCCGGACCTGGTGCGCGCCCGTGCGGTGCTCGAAGGCTGCGGATGAAACAGCGGGATGTTTGCCTGCAGGTTCGAAGTCGAGTCTCTGCTCGCTGGGCAGATGCGCAGGCATGAAGGTCCGATGCATCAAATGTCCACGGGTCAACCCGAATAACACTTTGGCCCCACTTCACTACATTGGCCGTGCGGCGCCACACGCGCGAGTTGCGCGATAAACCCACGTGGGAGCCAGGAAGAACGAACAGGGACTACCGGCCGCTGCTGCACCTCTCAGCCTCTGAGCCGTCTCACACGAGACCTCCGTGCCATCTCCAATGCTTTCGCCACTGGGGAAACCAGCGCCGGCTCGCCGAGCCTGCGGCTCCGGCCTGCGCACGCCACGAGGCCCATTCTTCACCGCGAGTGCCCGATGCGCGGCTATGTGATCCGCCGCCTGCTGGCGCTGCTGCCCACGCTGCTGCTGGCGAGCATCATCGTGTTCGTCACGGTGCGGTTGATTCCCGGCGACGTGATCGATTTGATGCTGAGCCAGAACGACGTGTCGGCGGACAGGCGCAACCGCGACCAGCTCATCGCCGCGCTCGGCTTCGACGTGCCGATGTGGCAGCAGTACGGGCGCTGGGTTTCCTCCATCGTGCTCCAGGGTGACTTGGGCAAGTCACTGTGGCGCGGCACGCCGGTTACCGAGATGCTGCTGGCGCGGCTGCCGGTGACCTTCGAGCTTGGCGCCATCGCGCTGGTGGTGGGGCTGCTGATCGCGCTGCCGATCGGCATCTACTCGGCGGTGCGCCAAGACACCCGTGGCGACTACTTGGCGCGCTCGTTCTCGATCCTGCTGCTGGCCGTTCCCAGCTTCTGGCTCGGCACGATGGTGGTGGTGTTTCCGTCGATCTGGTGGGGCTGGTCGCCGCCCATCGGCTACACGTCGTTCACGCAGTCGCCGTTGCAGAACCTACAGCAGATGCTGCTGCCGGGCATCGTGCTCGGCGCTGCGCTGTCGGCCATCACGATGCGCCTGACGCGCACCATGATGCTGGAGGTGCTGCGCCAGGACTACATCCGCACCGCCTGGGCCAAGGGCTTGAGCGAACGCTTGGTGATCCTGCGCCACGCGCTGCGCAACGCGATGATTCCGGTGGTCACGCTGATCGGGCTGCAGGCACCGCTGCTGATCGGCGGCGCGGTGATCATCGAGCAGATCTTCGTCATTCCCGGCATGGGCCTGCTGCTGCTGGATGCCGTCAACCAGCGTGACTACCCGATCATCACCGGCGTGTTTCTGGTGGTGGGCGTGGCGGTGATGCTGATCAATCTGCTGGTCGATCTGAGCTACGGCCTGCTTGACCCGAAAGTCAGGGTCCGGTCATGAGCACCCCAAGGCCGCCGCGTCGCGGCGACCGTCCCCCGCGGGGATCAAGGAAAGTGGCGAAGCCACATTTTCTTGAGAGGGCATGCCGGCGTTGTCGATCTGGAGCCCCCAGCGGCGCAGCGCGTCGTCGTCAGCCACGCGGGCATCGACCCAGGTGGCACCGGC
>JANOLA010000621.1:0-1611 GCA_031419535.1 Burkholderiales bacterium
GCAAGCTCGTCTTGCCTGCGCCGTTCGGGCCGATGATCGAATGCACCGCGCCGCGCCGGATCTCGAAGGACAGGCCTTCGATGGCGTGTACGCCGCCGAAGGACTTGGAGACGTTGTCGACCGCCAGAAGCGTCATCATTGCTGCCCCCTACGGCGCTGTGCGCCGGTCCCCCCGGGGGGAAGCGAGCGCCTTGGGAGCGGCCCGGCGGCGCTCCGCCCCCACCCCAACCAGCGCCCGAGCGTCGGCACAATGCCCTGCGGAAAGAACACCATCGTCGCGATCAGCACCGCGCCGAAGACCATCATTTCGTAGTCCTTCAGCACCGTCAGCAATTGCGGCAGCGTCGTCAGCACGAGAGCGCCGACCACCGCGCCGAAGATCGACGCCATGCCGCCGAACACGACCATGATCACGAGCTCGACCGAATGCATGAACGAGGCCTTGGCCGGCGTGATGAAGCCCGCGTAGTGGGCGCTCAGCACACCGGCGATCGCGGCGAAGACGGCAGAGATCACGAACACCTGCAGCTTGTAGCGCGCGCTGTCGATGCCCAGCGTTTGTGCGGCGACTTCTGAGCCGTGCAGCGCGCGCAGTGCGCGCCCGGCGGGAGATTCGATCAGGTTCAGCGCCAGCCACACTGCAAGCAGCAGGCCTGCGCCGGCGATCCAGTACCAGGTGCGCTCGCCGCGCACGGCCCAGCCGAACAGGGTGAGCGCAGCAACCGGCATGCCATCGGGACCGCCGGTGATGCGGTCTTCTGTCGCCAGCACGATAGCCACGATCATTCCCAGGCCGAGCGTGGCCATTGCCAGCGTGTGGCCCTTCAGGCGCAGCGTCGGGCGCCCGATGAGCAACGCGAGCACGCCGACCGCCGCGCAACTCGCCGGCATCGCGAGCCAGACCGGCCAGCCGTGGCTGCCCGAGAGGATCGCCGAGCCGTAACCACCGAGCGCAAAGAAACCGGCGTGCCCCAGGCTGATCTGGCCGGCGTAGCCGATGAGCAGATTCAATCCGACGCAAACGATCGCATTCAGCGCGACCAGGATCGCGATCTCGTAGAAGTAGTTGTTGGGCAGCACGAGCGGCAGCAGCACGATCACCACCGCGAGCGCGAGCACGCCGCCGGTGCGCGGCTGCGCGGCCCAGCGCCACAGGCCCGCCGGCAGCGGCCCTGGGGGCGACACCGCAAGTGTCGGGGGGCTGTCATTCCTAGACACGGTCACTGCGGCGTGCACCAAGCAGCCCTCCCGGCATGAAGAAGAGCACCGCCAGGATGATCAGGAACGCGATCGCATCCTTGTACGCGGACGAGACGAAGCCGGCCCCGAGCCCCTCGGCCAGGCCGAGCAACACGCCGCCGAGCACCGCGCCGCTGAAGCTGCCCAGGCCGCCGAGCATCGCCGCGGCGAAGCCCTTCAGGCCGAGCATGATGCCGGCATCAAACGAGGTGAACGCGATCGGCGCGATCAACACGCCACCGAGTGCGCCGAGCAGCGCCGCCAGGCCGAAACTGACGAACAGCACCTGGCGCGTGTTGATTCCCACCAGCCTTGCAGCGAGCGGGTTGTACGAAGTCGCGAGCATTGCCTTGCCGAACAAGGTGCGGCCGA
>JANOLA010000622.1:0-10065 GCA_031419535.1 Burkholderiales bacterium
TTCGCTGGTCGGCTTCTTCTTCATCACGCGCGCGATCATGCCCGACGACGCCCTGGGAGCCGGCACGCAACTGCGCCTGTTCGGCGCGTGTGTCGTCGGCCTCGTTTTGACCGGCGCGATGGTCTGGATCACCGAGTACTACACCGGCACCCAGTACGCTCCGGTGCAGCACATCGCGCAAGCCTCGACCACCGGCCACGGCACGAACATCATCGCGGGCCTCGGCGTATCGATGCGCTCCACCGCGTGGCCGGTGCTGTTCGTCTGCATCGCGATCCTGGTCTCGTTCCAGCTCGGCGGCCTGTACGGCATCGCCATCGCCGCCACCTCGATGCTGAGCATGGCCGGCATCGTCGTCGCACTCGACGCCTACGGCCCGATCACCGACAACGCGGGCGGCATCGCCGAAATGGCGGACCTGCCCAAGAGCGTGCGCGACATCACCGACCCGCTGGATGCCGTGGGCAACACCACCAAGGCCGTGACCAAGGGCTACGCCATCGGCTCGGCGGGACTCGCGGCACTCGTGCTGTTCGCGGACTACACGCACTCGCTGACCGCGCGCGGCATGGACGTGAGCTTCGACCTGAGCGAGCCGAAAGTCATCGTCGGCCTGTTCATCGGCGGACTCATCCCCTACCTGTTCGGCGCGATGGCGATGGAGGCCGTGGGCCGCGCCGCCGGCAGCGTTGTCGTCGAAGTGCGGCGCCAGTTCCGCGAGATCAAGGGCATCATGGAAGGCACCGCCAAGCCCGAATACGGCAAGGCCGTCGACATGCTGACGGTCGCGGCCATCAAGGAAATGATGATCCCGAGCCTGTTGCCGGTGGTCGTGCCCGTGCTGGTGGGTCTGCTGCTCGGCCCGGCGGCACTCGGCGGGCTGCTGATGGGCACGATCGTGACGGGCCTGTTCGTCGCGATCTCGATGTGCACCGGCGGCGGCGCGTGGGACAACGCGAAGAAGTACATCGAAGACGGCCACCACGGCGGCAAGGGCAGCGACACGCACAAGGCCGCCGTCACGGGAGACACCGTCGGTGACCCGTACAAAGACACCGCGGGCCCGGCGGTGAACCCGTTGATCAAGATCATCAACATCGTCGCGCTGCTGATCGTGCCGTTGCTGCCGATGCCCGCGTCGTCCGGCAAGGCGGCTTCGCATGCGCCCGCCGCCGTGACGGCGCCTGCGCCAAAGGCCGTGGCACCTGCCGCCACGCCGACGGCAGCGGCTGCCGCACCCGCACCCGCGCCTGCGGCGAGCAAGTAAGCGCGCAATCCCCTCAGGGGCGTTCATACGGAAGGCCCAGCACTGTGCGGTGCTGGGCCTTCTCCTTTGTGCGCTCGACAATCGCCGCATGCTCGACATTCCGCCCCCTGCCCCGCGCGGCCAAGTGATCGCCCTGCTCGGTGCCGAGAGCACCGGCAAGACCACGCTCGCCCACGATTTACGCGACGCGCTTGCCGGCGATGGCCAGCGCGTCGCCGTGGTCGACGAGTACCTGCGCGAGTTCTGCGACGCGCAAGGCCGCACGCCAAGCCCGCACGAGCAGCGGGCGATCGCCGACGAGCAACTGCGCCGCATCGCGCACGCGGCCGCCCAGCACGACATCGTGATCGCCGACACGACGGCGCTGACGATCGCCGTCTACAGCGAGTTTCTGTTCAACGATCGCGCGCTGATCGAGCCTGCACGGAAGGCCCAGTCGGGCTACGCCTTGACGCTGCTCACCGCGCTCGACATCCCCTGGCAGGCCGACGCCCACCAGCGCGACGGCGCGCATGTGCGCGAACCGATCGATCGCCTGCTGCGCGCCGCGCTGACCGGCGCCGATCTGCCGTTTTCCGTGGTCTGCGGCACCGGGCCGCTGCGCCTGAGCAATGCATTGGCCGCCGTTCGCACCGCGTTGCGGATGGAGCGCGCAAGCGCTGATGTGGAAGCGCTGCCTCGTTGGCAATGGGTGTGCGAGCGCTGCGGCGACGCGCAGTGCGAACGCCATCTGCTGCCCGGGGTCTGACGCCCGGGGCGACTCAATTGATCGAGGCGCTGGGCGGGATCTGGTCGCGCGCCGGCGTGAACAACTCGCCCACGTCGACCGAATCGAAGCGGTACTGCAGCGCGCAGAATTCGCACGCCACGTCGACGCGCCCCTGCTCGGCCAGAATGTCGTCGACCTCGGCGCGTCCAAGCCCCACCATCATGCGGCCCACGCGCCCACGCGAACAACGGCATTCAAAGCGCGGGGCGCTGTTCCCCAATGCAAAGCGCCGCAGCGGCTCCTCCCAGTACAGGCGCCGCAACAAGGTGTCGGCGTCCAGGCCCAGCAGTTCTTCGCGCGTCAGCGTCGCGGTCAGCAGCGCGATGCGGCGGAATGCCGCGTCGCTCGCCGCCTCGCTCGCTTCGTCGGCCACCGCCGCCTGCCCACCGAGGTTTGCGGCGCCCAGCACCGGCAGACGCTGAATCAACAGCCCGCAGGCCGCTTCTTCGTTCGCGGCAAGCACGAGTCGCGTCTCCAACTGTTCAGACTGGCGCATGTAGTGCTCCAGCACCTTGCTCACGCTGGCAAACGGCGCACCTTGC
This sequence comes from Burkholderiales bacterium, assembly GCA_031419535.1. GTDB lineage: Bacteria > Pseudomonadota > Gammaproteobacteria > Burkholderiales > Burkholderiaceae_C > JAEMQF01. Next base: position 2,579 of record JANOLA010000622.1, read on the forward strand.
GCATCGCTCAGCGACACCACGCCCTGGTACGGTTGGCGCCCTGGTTGGCGCCCTGATTGATGACCCGGGGCGTGCCCGACCTGGCCCGCACCCGGGTCGAGCGTGATCGCGCAGCGCCCGGCGCCGGCGCATTGCAGCAGCTCCGCCAGGCCGGCACCGGGCTCGACCTCGCCGACCGTCGTGGCCGTCGCGCGAAACGCCAGGTCCGCCTGCACTTCGGCCACGGCCAGCTTCACCGGGCCGTCGCCGTACACCTGCAAGATCAGGGCACCCTCGAATTGCAGGTTGGCCTGCATCAGCACCGCGGCGACCGTCATTTCGCCCAACAGTTCGCGCACCGGCTGCGGCCACGCCTGCCCCGCACCGGCGCGGCGCCGCAGCACCTCTTGCCAGCCCTCGGTCAGGCGCACCAGATGGCCACGCACAGGCAGGCCGTCGAAGATGAACTTGTGCAGCTCGTTCATGCGCGAGCCGTTCAGTCGATGCGCACCAGCCCCGCGCGAAAGCGCCGCGCGTTCTCCAGGTAGTGGTCCGAGATCCGCTTCAGGCCTTCGACCTGCTGCGGCGTCAAGGGCCGCACCAATTTCGCCGGGCTGCCCAGGATCATCGAGCCGTCGGGGAACTCCTTGCCCTCGGTGACCAGCGAGCCGGCGCCGACGATGCAGTGCTTGCCGATGCGCGCACCGTTCAGCACCACGGCCTGAATCGCGATCAGCGAGCCTTCGCCCACCGTGCAGCCGTGCAGCATCGCCTGGTGGCCCACACTCACGCCTTCATGCAGCGTGAGCGGCATGCCAGGGTCGGAGTGGAGAATCGCGCCATCTTGCACGTTGCAGCGCGCGCCGATGCGCATCGGTTCGTTGTCGCCGCGCAGGATGGCGCTGAACCAGACGCTCGCGAATTCCCCCAACTCCACGTTGCCGATGACCTGGGCGCTGTCGGCCACCCAGGAAGAGGCCGCCATGCGCGGTGCGGTTTGATCGAGTCGGTAGATGGCCATGGCGTCGGGTCTCGTCGTGTGGCGGCGATTCTAGGGACCGGCCTCGCCAGGGCCCGGAGCCGGCCCGCCACCACACCCAAGGCGCGCGCGCCACAGTTTGCGAAGACTTTGCCGTGCGCCGATTGTGCAGAAGGCGGCGTTGCGCGAAGATGCGCCCGGCAACTTGCGTGACGCCGAGCCAGAACGAGACCACGAAGGGACACAAAGCATGCGCGCTGCCCTGTACCGCACCAAAGGACCGGCCTCGGAGGTCTTGAAGGTCGAGACCCTGCAAGCCACCGAGCCCGAGCTCGGCGAGGTTCGCATCAAACTCGCGTATTCCGGCGTCAACCCGTCGGACGTGAAGTCGCGCGCGGGCACCGCGAACCCGGCGATGGACTATTCGCTCGTCGTGCCGCACAGCGACGGTGCCGGCACGATCGACGCGCTCGGCCCCTTGGTGATCTCGCGCCGGATCGGCCAGCGCGTCTGGCTCTACAACGCGCAATGGGGCCGCGCCATGGGCACCGCCGCGCAGTTCGTGACGCTGCCGGCGCAGCAGGCCGTCGCCTTGCCCGAACATGTGCCGTTCGAAGTGGGCGCGTCGATCGGCATCCCGTTGATGACCGCGTACCACGCGGTGCAAGTGTGCGGGCCTCTGCTCGGGCGCAACGTCGTCGTGTTCGGCGCCGCCGGCAGTGTGGGCCTGTACGCGACCCAGCTCGCCAACATGAGCGGCGCCCGCGTCATCGCCGTCGTCAGCGGCGAAGCCAAGGGCCAGGACGCGCGCGCGGCCGGGGCCGAAGAAGTGATCGACTACCGCAAGGAAGACGTCGCCGCGCGGGTGCGGCTGCTCACCGGGGGCCACGGCGCCGATTGCGCGATCGAGGTCGACGCGGCGGCGAACTCGCGCCACTGGGGCGAGATGCTGGCGTTCGGCGGCAGAATAGTCGTCTACGGCTCGGGCCAGGCGCAGATTCCGGTGCCGTTCCGGCCGATGATCATGGGCTTTGCGACGCTCTACTTCTTCATCGTCTACAAGCTGCCGCCCGAAGCGCTGCGCCAGACGCTCGACGGCATCACCAGCCTGCTGGAACGCGACGTGCTCCAGCACCCGCGCCTGGACGTCTACGAACTCGACCAGATCGCCGCGGCGCACCGGCGCGTGGAGCAAGGCGCGGATGCGAAGGTGCTGATCAAGCTGTAGCCCCGGCTCTGCCTTGCTCCCTCTCCCTCAGGGAGAGGGCTGGGGTGAGGGGCGCGCCGTCGGCCTCAACCCAATCGCTTCAAGTGAAACGACTTCGGCCGAGTCAAATGCTCATACCCCAGCGTTGACAGCGTCGCGCCGCGGCCAGTGTTCTTCACCCCGGTCCAGGCGAGCGCGGGGTCGAGGTAGTCGCAGCGGTTCATGAACACGGTGCCGGTTTGCAAGCGATTCCCCAACTGCAACGCCACGTCTTCGTCTTGCGTGAAGAGCGCCGCCGTCAGGCCGTAAGGGCTGTCGTTCATCAAGCGCAGCGCTTCTTCGTCGCTGTCCACCGGCATGATGCCGACGACAGGGCCAAAACACTCGTCGCTCATCACCTGCATGGCGTGGTTCACGTCGATCAGAATCTGCGGCGCGACATAGGCGCTGCCGGGTGCGTCGAGCTTGAAGGCACGCGAATCGATCAGGCCTTTCGCGCCTTTCGCGGTCGCGTCGGCGATCGTCGCGCGCACCGCGTCGGCCGCTGCCGCGCGCACCACCGGCCCGAGCGTGGTGGAGGGGTCGAGCGGGTTGCCCAGCACGTATTGGCACGTCAGCGCCACCGCCTGCTCGACGAACTTGGCATACACCGAGCGCTGCACATAAATGCGCTGGATGCCGCAGCAGCTCTGCCCGGAATTGAAGAACGCGCCATCGACCAGCGTTTCCACCGCGTGCTCTAACTTGGCGTCGGCGCGCACATAGGCCGGGTCGTTGCCACCCAGTTCCAGCCCGACCTGGATGAAGCGCCCGGCCGCGGCGCGCTCCACCGCGGCGCCACCGGCCACCGAGCCGGTGAAGCACACACCGTCCACCTGCGGCGCCTGGATCAGCGCCTGCGTGCCTTCATGGTCGGTGTGGATGAATTGCAGCAGGCCGTGGGGCAGGCCGGCCTGCGCCAAACATTCGACGATGCGCTCGGCCGCGAGTGGCGTCTGCGCCGAATGCTTTAGCATCACTGCGTTCCCCGCCATCAACGCCGGCACGACGGCGTTCACCGCCGTCAGCAGCGGGTAGTTCCACGGCGCGATCACGAGCACCACACCCAGCGGGTCGCGCCGGATGAAGCGGTTGAACCCGGTTTGTGCCGCGGGCACCACGTCTTGCAAGGCGCTCGGCGCGATCGCGATCATGTGCCTCGCGCGCGCCTCGAAGCCGCCCACTTCACCAGGCGTGTAGCGCAGCGGCCGGCCCATCTGGCGCGTCAGCTCCTCGGCGATTTGCGCCTTGTGCGAAACGAAGGCGTCGATGCCGCGGCTCAGGCAGGTGGCGCGCTCCGCAAGCGGCGTGTCACGCCAAGTCTCTTGGGCGATACGCGCGCGGTCGAGCATCGCGCGCGCCTGGTCGGCGCCTACGTAGTCGCGCCGCACGATCACGGCGCCGTCGATCGGGCTGATGGTTTGCAGTTGCTGGGTCATGGATGTCCTTTGCGTGGCCTCACCCTCAACCCGGCCCTCTCCCGCCCGCGTCAGCCGAAGGCTGGCGCCTTCGGGGAGCGGGAGAGGGAGAGGCAGAGAGAGATGGCGCGGGCTTTGCTCCCTCTCCCTTCGGGAGAGGGTTGGGGTGAGGGGTTGGCGAAGCGATTCACATCGCCGCCTTGAACAAGCGCTCGAAGTCGGCCGGCGTGCAAGGGCGCGGGTTGGTCTGGTGGCAGATGTCGGCCTGGGCCAGTTCCACCAGCCGCGGCAGATGCTCCATCTTCACGCCATGTTGTGCGAGCCGCGTCGTGATGCCGATCCGCGCTTTCAGTTGACCGAGCCACGACACGAACGCCGCGCCGCCGCCCGTCACGCCGCACGCGTGCGCCAGCTCGTCGAACTTGGCCGGGACGGCTTCGAAGTTCCACGCCAGCACGGGTTCGATCATCAACGCGTTCGCCAGGCCATGGTGCAGGTTGTTCACGGTGCCCAGCGCATGCGCACATGAATGCACCGCCCCCAAGTCTTTCTGGAACGCGATCGCGCCCATCATCGAGCTCATCATCATGTCGCTTCGCGCCTGCAAATTCGCGCCGTCGCGCACCGCGAGGCTGAGCGCGCGTGCCGCGATGCGCGCCCCTTCGAGCGCGATGCCGTCGCACAACGGGTGATAGGCCGGCGAGAGGTAGCTCTCGACGTTGTGCGTGAGCGCGTCCATCCCGGTGGCCGCCGTCACGGCCGCGGGCAAACCCAGCGTCAACTCCGGATCGGCGAACACCGCCTTGGCGAGAATCGCCGCCGAGAACACGACACGCTTGATGTGCGTGTCTTCTTCGCTGATGACGCTGCTGCGCCCGACTTCGCTGCCGGTTCCCGACGTCGTGGGCAGCGCGATGAAATGCGGCAGCGGCGCAGCGATGGCCCGCACCTTCGGGTGGTCCCACGCGTACTCGATCACGTCGCCCGGGTGCGTGGCCATCAGGCCGACGACCTTGGCCACATCGAGCGCCGCGCCGCCGCCCACGCCCACCACGCAGTCGGCACCATGCGCCTGGTAGGCCAGCGCACCGGCCATCACCTGGCTCGCGCTGGGGTTGCCGAACACGCCGCCGTAGACGGCAACCGCGAGCCCGCCGTACTGCAACTCGTCTTTCAGCGCGTTGATCAACGGCAACGCCGCGAGCCCCTTGTCGGTGACGATCAACGGCCGCTTCACGCCCTGCTCGCGCAAGTGCGCGGCCACCATGTGGCGCGCGCCGGCGCCGAAGTGGATCGTCGTCGGGAACGAGAACTTGGTGATGCTCATGCGTGCGCCTGTGAAGTGTTCTGCCCGAGATTATTGAATGCGCGCCCAGCGCAGCTCGATCGTGTCGTTCGGCCACTGCACGGCTTGCACGTTCTTGCGCATCGCCCAGGTCACCGTGCGCCGGTACAGCGGCACGTACGGCAACTCCTCGCCGACGATGCGCAGCGCCACCGCCACCATCGCGCGGCGGCGTGTCAGGTCGGGTTCGTTGCGCATCGCGTCGATCAACGCGTCAAGCTTCGGGTTGCTGTAGCGGCCGGCGTTGAAGGTGCCCAGGCCCGCCTTGTCGAAGGTGCGGAACAGCCCGTTCAAAGACGCCCAGGCGTCGGGGGTGGGCGTCCAGCCGTACTCGATGAAGCTGGCCGTGCCCTGGCTCAGCTTCGGGAAGAACTGGTTCGTCGGCAACGAGCGCAGCGTCGTGCGAATTCCCACCTGCGTCAGCATCGCGGTCGCGGCCTGGCACACCGCTTCGCGCCACGCGACGTTCACGCAGTCGAGGATCACGGAAAACCCGTTCGGGTAGCCCGCTTCGGCGAGCAAAGCGCGCGCCTTAGCCGGGTCGTAGGGCAAGCGCCGGTCCAGCTCCGGCGGCGAGCCGTCGACGCGCGACGACAGAAACGCGCCGGTCGGCGTGCCATGCCCGCGCAGCACTTTCTTCACGATCAAATCGGCATTGATCGCGTGGTACACCGCCTGGCGCACGCGAATGTCTTTGAACGGATTGCGGCCTTTCACATCGCTGCCCTCCAACTCGTCGCGCGCCTGGTCGAACGTGAGGTATTGCTGGCCCAGGTCAGGCGACTGCAGCATGCGCATCGCCGGATTGGCCTTGAGCCGGTCGATGTCGGGCAGCGGCGGGTCGAGCACCATGTCGACCTCTTTGGAGATCAGCGCGGCAATTCGCGTCGCGTCGGTTTTGATCGACAGGAACACGACTTCGTCGACGTTGCCCGAGCGCTTCTCGCTCCAGCCCCACCACTTCGGGTTGCGCTTGAGGACCACTCGCACGTCGGGCTCATAGCGTTCGAGCCGGAACGGCCCGGTGCCGTTGGCGTTGCGCACGGCGAAGGTTTCCTGCTTGCCGTTAAAGTCTTGCGCGCGCTCCACCTTGTTCTTCTCGGCCCAGGCGCGGCTCATCATCGAGATGAACACCAGCTTCTCGGGCAGCACCGCGTCGGGCGCTTCGAGCAGGATGTCAAGCGTGAGCGCATCGACGGCCTTCGCGCCCGTCACACCTTTCAACTGAAAGCTGCGCTGCGATGGCGCGGCAAGCGCGCGTTCGATCGAGAACACCGCGTCGTCGGCCGTGAACGGCGCACCGTCGTGAAACGTCACGCCGGGGCGCAGCTTGAGCCGCCAGCTTGTCGGCCCGGTCGCCTGCCATGACAAGGCCAACGACGGTTCGAGCCGGAACTGCTCGTCGCGACTCAGCAGCGAGTCGTGAATCTGGAACGCGACCCGCGAGTGGTACAGCAGCGCCAAGGCGTGCGGGTCCATGGTTTGCGGGTCGAAGGCGCTGGCGATGCGAAGTGTTGCCGCTTGCGCCGCAATGGCAAGCGAGGCACCGGCAACGACGATGCATCGCGCGAGAACAAGAGCTGTCACCGTGATGCTCGACAGCTTGGCGGCGCCTCGAATTCGTGTATGCATGCTTCTGATCCGCGGGCGAGAAGGTTAAACCACCAGTCGCCCCAAATGCAAGTTCAACACCCGATCGCAACGCGCCGCCAGCGCAGCGTCATGCGTCACGAGCACGAACGCCATGCCTCGGCGGTGCACCAGGTCGAGCAGCAGCGCGAACACCTTGTCGGCGGTTTCGCGGTCCAGATTTCCGGTGGGCTCGTCGGCGAGCACGCATTCGGGCTGGGCGACGAGCGCGCGTGCGATCGCGACGCGCTGGCGCTCGCCGCCCGAGAGCTGCGCCGGCCGGTGCATCACGCGCTGCGCGAGGCCCACTTGCGCCAGCACTTCGCTCGCGCGCGCACGCGCCGCGGGCCGGTCTTCGCGGCGGATGCGCAGCGGCATCGCCACGTTGTCGAGTGCGCTGAACTCGGGCAACAGGTGGTGGAACTGGTAGACGAAGCCGAGATGGCGGTTCCGCCACACGCCCTGCTCGGCCGCGTCCATGCTCGTGAAGTCGCGCCCTGCGAGTTGCACGGCACCGGCACTGGGCCGCTCCAGCCCGCCCATCAGGTGCAGCAGCGTGCTCTTGCCCGAGCCCGACGCGCCGACGATCGCCACCGCTTCACCGCGCGCCACTTGCAGGTCGATGCCTTGCAGCACATGCACGTCGAGCGGGGTGTCGCCGCTGCGCTCAATGAAGCGCTTGTGCAGGCCGCGCACCTGGATGACGGGCTCACTGGCGACCTTACTGACGGCCTCACTGGCGACCTCGCCGGCGACCTCACCGGCGACCTCACCGGCGACCTCACGGGCGGCCCCACCGACAACGTCACTCATGGCGCAGCGCGTCCGCGGGTTGCACGCGGCTCGCGCGCCAGCTCGGGTAGAGCGTCGCGACGAACGACAGCAGCAGCG
>JANOLA010000623.1:0-2046 GCA_031419535.1 Burkholderiales bacterium
AGACAAGGCGCTGTTTCGCTGGGCGAACCGGCTGCACATTCAAACGCGTGAGGGCGTGGTCGAACGCGCGCTGCTGTTCAAGCGCGGCCAACCGCTGTCGGTCAGCTTGATCGAAGAGACCGAGCGCGTATTGCGCAGTGCGCGCTATCTGTACGACGTGCAGATCCGGCCCATCGGCTACCGCGACGGCGTCGCGGACATCGAGGTCGAAACCCGCGACACCTGGACGCTCGACCCCGGCTTCAGCGCCGGTCGCACCGGCGGCGCCAATACCAGCAAGGTCGGCATCCGGGAACTCAACCTGCTGGGCACCGGCATCGGCGTGAGCTACAGCCGCATCAACAGCGTCGACCGGTCGAGCAACGAATTCCAGAACAACACCGACCGCGCGTTCGGCGGCTGGACCTCGCTGAACTACACGCGGGCGAACAACAGCGACGGTGCGCGCGAGTCTGCCTCGGTGACGCACCCGTTCTACGCACTCGACACGCCCTGGGCCGCGGGCCTCACGGTGTCGAAGGACAACCGGGTCGACTCGGTCTACAACGCCGGCACGATCGCGAGCCAACACCGGCACAAGCAGGACCAGTCGGAGTTTTTTGGTGGCTGGTCGCGCGGCCGCATCGACGGCTGGGTGCAGCGCTACTCGATCGGCGTGAACCAGCGCACCGACAACTACTCGCTCGAACCCGGCCGCACGGCACCGGCGCAACTGCCGCCGGATGAAAAGCTGGTCGTGCCCTTCGTGCGCTACGAGTTGCTCGAAGACCGGTTCGAGAAGGTGCTCAACCGCAACCAGATCGGACGGCCCGAGTTCTTTGCGCTCGGCTGGGCGTCGACGCTGCAACTGGGCCGCGCGACCACGGGTCTAGGTTCGACCCGCGACCTGTGGCAGTACTCGGGCTCGGTATCGCGCGGTTTCGAGCCCGCACCCGAGCACACGCTGCTCGCCTCGGCGGCAATTTCCGGCGAATACGCAGGCGAAGGCGCGCGGCGCCAGCGGCTGGGAACCCAGGCGCGCTACTTCCTTCCGCAGAGCCCGCAATGGCTGTTCTACGCTTCAGCCACAGGGGACATGCTGACCAAGCCCGCCCCTTCCGACGAGTTGCTGCTCGGCGGCGACAACGGCCTGCGCGGCTACCCGTTGCGCTACCAGAGCGGAACCCGGCGCGTGTTGATCACGCTGGAAGAACGCCGCTATACCGACCTGTACGTGTACCGGCTGTTCCGCATCGGGGCCGCAGCCTTCTTCGACCTCGGCCGAGCCTGGGGCGGCAACAACGTGAACCTCGCCAACCCCGGCTGGCTGAGCAATGCCGGCCTGGGGCTGCGCATCTTCAGCGACCGCGCCGCGTTCAGCCATGTGCTGCACATCGATCTCGCGTACCCTTTGCAAACCGATGCGAATATCAAGCGGATGCAGTTCCTGGTAAAGACTCGTACGAGTTTTTGATGGCAGGCTGCCTGCGCGCGGCCGGCATGCCGACTTCCGCGCACCAAGCGTTGCCGTGGCACTGGCGGTGTTGATGGCGCCGCGCGCGGGCGAGAGTGCAGGCGCGGGCTGCCCGGAGCCTAAGCGTGCCCTATGGCGCCCGAGTGCTGCGCGGCGCGCACCACGCGGTGCGCATGTCCCAAACCCGCTTTCGCCGGCGCGGATTCGGGCACCAGGCCGCGCGTGCAGCGCGACACCGCCCGCAGGCGCTGCTCGTCGAGGATCTCGACCTCGCGCACGTGGACCCGAATGCAGCCCCAGTGCGCGAGCATGCTGAACGACCGGCTCACGGTTTCATGCGCGACGCCGAGGTGGCTGGCCAGGTCGCGCCGGCACATGCGCAGCACGAAGCGGCGCGGCGAGCGGCCCAGCGACACCATCTGCTCGGCCATGTGCACCAGAAAGCGCGCCAGCCTCACCTCTGCCGATACCGCCGCCATCACGTCGGCCAGTTCGCCGCGCTTGGCGAGTTGCCGGCTCGACGCGCGGTGCAAAGCCCTGTTGAGTGCCGGCACCTCGTGGCACCGGGCCAGCAGGTCTGGCACGGCCAAGGT
>JANOLA010000624.1:0-4892 GCA_031419535.1 Burkholderiales bacterium
TGCCGTGGTGCGTGAGGTCGCAGGAAAACGACTGACCGTCGTCGACGAGCGCGTGCTGCGCGGCGAACAGCAGCACGTCGGAGGCGCGGCCCACTTCGTAGAGCGTGTCCTTCAGGCACAGGCCGGATTCCAACGTGATGAGGCGCGCGATCTCGTCGCGGCGCGAAGCGATGATGTCGCCGGCTTTCATCAATATCTTGTAGCGCTCGTGGCGCGTCAGCTTCGGCTTGTAGTCGTGGGCGATTTTGAAGGCGCGGCGCACGTCAGCCACCGTGGCGCGCGGCACCGTGGCGACGATTTCGCCGGTGTAGGGGTAGCGAATCTCGATCGTGCGCTCGGAGTACACCTTGTCGCCAGCGATGCGCATCGCTTCGCGCCGGGGCGCTTCGACCACCGGGTCACGCTTGTTCATTCGCAAGTCTCCTGGAGCAAACCGCACCGCGCGGCCCGTGTGGGCGGATTATCGGCACGCCGCCTCGGGGCGCCGTTTTCAGCGGGTGCGTAAGAACTTCGGCAGGCCGGCCGACTGATTGGCGTCGGGCAGCGGCTGCGTGGTGCAGGTGCGCCCGCGCGCCCACCCAACTTGGAGAACCCTCATGAGAAAAACGATGCTGGCCGCCACGGCCGCTGCCCTCGGTGCGCTGATTTCGGTATCGCCAAGCCACGCGCAGACTTCGCAGCCACAGGAACAGGTGGACGCGCTGGAAGGTTTGTTCGGCAAGCACGCGGGTTTTCGCCGCTCCGGCGCGAAAGGCCTGTGCGCCAGCGGCTACTTCACCGGCAATGCGGTCGGGCGAACGCTCTCCAGCGCGTCCGTGTTCAGTGGCGACAAGGTGCCCGTGGTGGCGCGGTTCTCGCTCGGTGGCGGCAACGCCAAGGCCAGCGACAAGAGCCGCTCGGTGCGCGGCCTGGCGCTGCAGTTCAACCTGCCCAACGGCGAGCAGTGGCTCAGCGCCAACATTTCGGCACCGGTGTTCTTCGTCGCCCGGCCCGAACAGTTCGCGCCCTTCCTGCAAGCGCGCACGCCCGACCCCGCCACCGGCAAGCCTGACCCGGCCAAGCTCAAGGCCTTCAACGACGCGAACCCCGAGACGCTGCGCCAATCGGCCTACCTGGCCAAGGCCCCCGTGCCGGCGAGTTACGGCACGGTGAACTACTGGAGCGCCAACGCCTTCGAGCTGGTGAATGCGAAGGGCGAGAGCCAATTCGTGCGCTGGCAATTCGAGCCCGAGCAGGGCGTGCTGGGCCTGACGGAGGATCAGATGAAGAGCCTGCCCGACGACTTTCTGGCCGACGAACTGCGCAAGCGTGTCGCCGCGGCGCCGGTGGCCTTCGAGTTCAAGTTGCAGCTCGCCGAGAAAGGCGACCTGCTGACCGACCCCACCCAGGCCTGGCCCGACGAGCGCAAGCTCCTGCCTGCCGGCAAGCTGGTGATTGACCGTGTGGACGCGGGCATGGGCGGCGCCTGCGAAAAGATCACGTTCAACCCACTCGTGCTGCCGCGCGGCATCAAGCCCTCGGCCGACCCGGTGCTCGCGGCGCGCGCAACGCCGTACGCGCTCTCGCTCGGTCGGCGGTTGACGGAGGCGGCGAAATAAGGCCGTCCGCGTCAGCGCAGTGAGCGCTCGCGCAACGGGATTCAAACGGTCCCGTTGATCGCGAAGTCGAAGATCTGGTAGCTCTTCAAGGTTGCCGCCGTCTTCAGCTTGTACGCGTCGTTCAGCGGCCGGCTCAGGATGAAGGGCACCTTCGCTTCCGAGGTGCCGCCGTGCGTTCGCAGGCGATGCCCTTGAAGACCCTTCAGGTCATGGTCCTTTTGCGATCCGCCGATGCACACGTCGGCGCGCGCGATCACGGCCACATCGCCTTCGCGATCCGCCGGCATGTCGAATACGCGACACACGGTCTCTTTGTCCATCGCCTCTTCCACGCCGGGGATGGCGCGCACCACGTCAATGATCTGTCGCGGCGTCGCTTGGCCCCGGCACCAGACGCGAACAAAGCCGCCAAGCGCGCCGTGGTGCGCGACGAAGGCGTCGGTGATCGGGCAGATCACTTTCACGTTACCGGCGCCGAACTTCGCGTCGAGCACGTCTTGGAGCCAGATCACGTTGGGCTCGCCCACGGCATTGCTCTTGTCGTTCATGCCGTGGTCGGCGATCAGCCCGACGGTCGCACCCAACGCGGCCAGGCGCCCGAAGCAGGCGTCGAGCTGCGCATAGAAGCGCCGCGCTTCCGATTCATGCGGCGCGTACTTGTGCTGCACCCAGTCGGTGAGCGAGAGGTACAGCAGGTCAGGCCGGCGCTGCTCCAACAGCTTGATGCCGGCCTCCAACACGAGCAGCGAGAGTTCCATCGAATACATGTCGGGCTGCGTCATGCCGACGAATTCGAGCACGTTCTCGATGCCGTTCTCGGCGAACGTGCAGCGCGACGCGAACTCCGACGAGAACGACACATGGCCCTGCGAAACATCGAGCCCCTTCGCCAACTGCTTGCGCAGCTTGTCTTTCGCGGTGATCGAGACGATGCGCGCACCCGCGTCGGCGAACTTGGCGAGGATGGTGTCGCCGCGCAGCAGCTCCGGGCCCGTCATCACGACCGGCTGGCCGGTCGCGGTGTCGAGGTAGTAGTTGCCCGAGATGCCGTGCTTGGACGCCGGCGTGCCGGTGATGATCGACATGTTGTTCGGGCAGGTGAATGAAGGCATCGTGCCGTCGGCCACTGTCGCGAAACCTTCGCGCATGAACTTCGCGATGTTCGGCACCGCGCCGTCGGCGAGGGTCTGGTGCAGGTACGCGGGGTCGCCGCCGTCGATGCAGACCACCGCCACCGGGCGCAGTGGCCAGCGGTAGGGGGTGCCGTTGACGACAATGTCTTGTCGGGTTGGGATCATGTTCATTTCGGCACTCAACGCCGCTCCTGGGCCAGCCCTTCGAACTGCCGCGACAGTCGATTCCCCTGCAAGTCTACGACGCTGATCGCGTGGCTTCGCGCCGACGTGTCCAGCGCGCGCTGGTGAAAGCAATCGGTCATGCGCCAATAGTCGGTCTGCTCATCTTCGGCAGCGCAACCTACGAACTGATTGCCAAGGCGTAGCCTGACCGGCTTACGCTGCCCCTCGCTCTCGCAGCCGCAACGCCAAGCCCACCGGCATCATCGTCAACGACAGTTTTTCCGCCGCCGGCAGGCCGTCGGGCGTGGCGACGCTTTCGATCTCGAAATGGCCCAGCAAGGCCACCATGGCCATCTTCATTTCCAGCAGCGCGAGGTAACGCCCGGGGCAGATGCGCGGACCGGCGCCGAAGGGCATGGAGACGCGCTTGGCGGCGCTGGCCGCGTGGGCCACCGCCCCTGGCGTGCCGTCGGCCAGCCAGCGTTCGGGCTCGAAGGCGGCAGCGCGCGGCAGGTGCTGGTCGCTGACGCTGTCGCGGCGCATCACGTTGATGATTACGCCGCCGGCGGGCAGGCGAACATTGCCGACCACCGTATCGCGCAGGGCCTGTAAGCCGATGACCGGCGCCACCGGCTTGAGGCGCATCGTTTCGTGGGCGCAGGCTTCGACGAAGTCCAGTTCGGCCAGTTCGTCCAGCGTCGGGTCGGCCGGGTCAGCCACCAAGCGCCGCACCTCGTCGGCCGCGCGGGCCAGACTGGCCGAGTGGCGCCACAGCAGATCGATCATCCAGGCCAGCGTGTTGGCCGTGGTGTCTTCGCCGGCCAACAGCATGGTCAGCACATTGCCGGCGACCTGCGCGTCGTCGATGCCGCTGCCGGCTTCGTCGGCAGCCACCAGCATGGCTTCCAGCAGGTTGCGCGGTTCCGTGCGCAGGGCGGGGTCGGCTTGCAGGCGCAAGCGCGCGGCCGCAATGAAACCCTGTACCGCCGTGTTGACGGCCAGCATGCTGGCCTCGAGTTGGCGCACCGCCGGTGTGCGCACCCAGCGCCAGGTCGGCAGCGGCGACATCATGCGGTTGAACAGCGCCGGGAAGATCTTGTCCAGGTGCTGCTGGATGATGTCGCCGTCGCTGTCCAGCGTGGTCACCTCGGCGCCGAAGGCCAGGCCGGCGATGGCGTCCACGGTGTAGCGCATCAGGTCGGCCTGCAGGTCGATGGCCGCGCCCTGCCGCGCCGCACGCCGCCAACGCGCGGTCAGTCGCTGCGACACCTTGACCAACGCCGGGTGGTAGCGCCGCACGTGCGTCGGGTCGAAGCCAGCCATGACCATGCGCCGCTGGCGCTTCCAGGCCTCGCCGTTGACGCCGAAGACGCCCGGCAGCAAGCCCATCTCGGAGCCGATTTCCTCCATGCGCGCCGTGCGCCTGAAGCCGTCCGGCCGATCCCGCAGGGCGGCGGCCGTGGCGGCGTGGTCGCCCACCACCAGGATTGGGCGCGAGCCCAGCTTCAACTTGTAGAACGGCCCGAACTCGGCGCACCAGGCTTCCAGTTGCTGGTGCATGCGCGGCGTCTCGATCTGCAGCAGGTTGCCCAGCAGCGGGATGCCGCGCGGCCCCGGTAGCTCGGCCAAGCTGCGCAGCGTTTGCGGGGCGGTAACGGTGCTGATCGGGGTGTCCACGGCGTCGGGGGGCGGCCTGGCGGCCGGTGCACAGAGGAAAGGCGAGCATGTTGCCATGGTCGTGGCGGCTGACCGGCAACATCGGTCCGGATGACTGGTTCCTGGCGTCGAGTTCAGCGGAGTGGGCGGCTCCTGGCGACCCACTGCGGGTGTTCGGGTCTGCAGATCGAGGCCCGCAAAGCGGGCATCGATTGGCCCCAGTGGTGATCAGGTTGTGGACTGGTGGCCCTCCAAGGCCATCCGCGCGATGAACCCCGAGCGGGTCTCGCCCGTGGCGCGCGCCAATGCGTCGAGCCGGTGCAGCACGCGACGCGGCAGG
>JANOLA010000625.1:0-6019 GCA_031419535.1 Burkholderiales bacterium
CTCATCCACGCCGCGGGCATGCTGCCGGTGGGCATTCTCGGCGGCGGCGATGCGCTCGAAGTCATTCAAGGCGACGCCTACTACCAGAGCTACATCTGCCGCATCCCGCGCTCGACGATCGAACTCGGCCTCACCGGGCGCCTGAACTGCCTGGACGGGATGTTGTTCCCGTCGATCTGCGACGTGATCCGAAACCTGTCGGGCATGTGGCAAATGCTGTTCAAGGACAAGTACGTTCGCTACATCGACGTGCCGCAGAACTTCCAGGATGAGGTGGGCGGCAGGTTCTACATCGAAGAAATGCAAATCCTGCGCGAGGATCTGGAAAAAATCGCCGGCCGAACTATCAGCGACGCCGACCTGAACGCCTCGATTCGCGCCTACAACGAAAATCGCACCGCGGTGCGCGAGCTCTATGCCTATCGCGCCGCCAAGCCCTGGCAGGCACCCACGGCCGAGGTCTACCTGGTGCTGCGCGCCGGCATGGTGTTGCCGGTCGAGGAACACACGCTGCTGGTGCGTGAATACCTGGCTGCGGCCGAGACGGTGAAGCGCGCGCGGCGCGACAACGCCCGCGTCGTTCTCACCGGGGGCTTTTGCGAGCAGCCGCCGCTTGCGCTGATCAAGTCGATCGAAATGGCCGGCTGCTACATCGTCGACGACGACTTCATGCTGATCACGCGCTGGCTGCTCGACGAGGTTCCCGCGAATGCGAATCCACTGCAGGAGTTGTCGCGCGCGTTCCTGCACCGCTCGGCGACGACGGCGGCCAAGTACGAAGCGACGCGCCAGGAAAAAGGCGTGTTCCTGATGAAGCAAGTGAAGACGCGTGGCGCAGAGGGTGTGATCTTCGCCGCGCCGTCGTTTTGCGACCCGGCGCTGCTCGAGCGTCCCATGCTGCAAGACGTGCTCACCAAGCACGCGATCCCGCACACCGCCTTCAAGTACGCCGAGAACACCGGCCAGATGGCGCCGATCCGCGAGCAGGCCGGAACGTTTGCGGATTCGATCAAGTTATGGAGCGCCGCATGAATTCTTCAACCGTCACCCTGCCGCAGACGACCAAGAAGCCCGTCGTCCAGAAAGAAGACGCGATGTGGCTGCAAAAGGAGCTGATCAACAAGAACTACATGGACCTCGCCACCGCGCGGGCGAACAACCGCAAGGTCTCCGCAACCTTCGTTCCGGGCAACCTGAACGAGTTGCTGATGTGCTTCGACTTCGCGCGCAGCCTGCCCGAGACGAACGCGCTGCAGAACGGCCTGCGCAAGAAGTCGGGCAAATTCATCATGGACGCCGAACGCGACGGCCAATCGGAAGACGTGTGCACCTACGTCAAGTCGGACCTGGGAATGATGCTGGGCGGCGAGATCGGGCCGACGGGCGACCCCATGCCCAAGCCCGACATCCTGCTGCTGTCCTACACCGGCTGCTTCACGTTCATGAAGTGGTTCGAGCTGATCCGCCACAAGTACGGCTGCGAGAGCGTGATGTTGCACGTGCCTTACCAGGGCGAAGGCCATATCGCGCCAAACATGCGCGACTACGTCGTCAGGCAGTTGAAAGAGACCGTGATCCCGACGCTCGAGCGCATCTCAGGTATCAAGTTCGACATCGACCGCCTGCGCGAGTACATGCGCGAATCGGTGAAGGCCGAAGAGAACCTGGTTCGCGTGCTGCAATCGGCGAAGCACCGGCCGTCGCCGATCGACGGTTACTTCGGCGCGGTGTATTACATCGGCCCGATCTTCACCGCGTTTCGCGGCACGCCCGAGGCGACAGAGTTCTACCGGGTGCTGAACGCCGAGATCGAGCAGCGCGTGCGTGAGGGCAAGGGCCCGATCACGCCGGAAGGCGAGATGGGCGAAGAGAAGTACCGCCTGGTCGTCGAAGGGCCGCCCAACTGGACGCACTTCCGCGAGTTCTGGAAGATGTTCTACGACGAGGGCGCGGTCGTCGTGTCGTCGACCTACGCCAAGGTCGGCGGCTTGTACGACTTCGGCTTCCGTCACGACCCCGAGCATCCGCTCGAATCGCTCGCCGAGTACTGCCTGGGTTGCTACACGAATCTGAACCTGCCAACTCGGGTCGACATGATCTGCAAGTACCTCGACGAATACCAGGCCGACGGGCTGCTCATCAACTCGATCAAGAGCTGCAACAGCTTTTCGGCCGGGCAGTTGCTGATCATGCGCGAAGTCGAGAAGCGCACCGGCAAGCCTGCCGCGTTCATCGAGACCGATCTGGTCGACCCGCGCTACTTTTCCGCGGCCAACGTGAAGAATCGGCTGGAGAGCTATTTCCAGATGGTCAAGGCGAAGCGCGGCGCTGCGTTCGTTGCCGACGCAGCCCGTCATGCTCCGACGATCATTCCGATCGCCGTGGCCCACTGAAGACAAGGGAAGGGCCATGCGCTGCTTCATCGGCATCGATCTCGGCTCGACGACGACCAAGGCGGTCGTCGTCGACGAGAACCAGAACATCCTCGGCCGCGGCATCACGAATTCGCGATCGAACTACGACACGGCAGCGGCGATCGCCAAGCAGGAGGCGCTCGTCAACAGCCGCTTTCACCTGTTCCGCCAGAAGCTGGGGAGCACGCAGGCCTTGGGTGACGAGAGTGACGCACCTGGCGGCGCGTCACGTGGGGCGCTCGACAGTTTTCTCGGCCAGCTGGAACGTGACTTTCGCTCCGAGCAATACCTGGAGCAGCTCGCCGACCTGGAACAGACTTGCCAGCGCAACCTGGCCACGGCCAAGTTCGGTACTGCCAACGCGGCGGTGGGCGAAGCGTTGACGGAAGTGTTCCGCCGCCTGACGCTGGAAGCGCCGCTGCTTTTTGCTCCAGGCGCAAGACGCAAGTCGGACTTCTTTCGCGACATCGCCGGCAGCCAGTACCTCGCCACCGGCGAAGTGGTGGCCAAAGAGGTCGGCACGCGTTACGAATACCTGCTCAACGTGTTCGACCGCTCCATCATCGAAGTCGAGAACCGCGTCTACGCCGATTCGATCCGGCGCCACCTGCTCGCGGCACTCGAGCGCACCTTCGTCGCGTTGCCCGACACGCAGGCGCGCCGCACCCAGGTGGAAGCGCCGATCAAGGGAATCCTGGACACGGAGTTAGAGGAAACCTATGTGGTGGGCACCGGCTACGGCCGCGCGCGGCTGCCGTTTTCCAAGGAACACATCCGCTCCGAAATCCTCTGCCATGGCTTGGGCGCGCACGTCATGTACCCGGGCACGGCAACGGTGCTCGACATCGGCGGACAGGACACGAAGGCGATCCAGGTCGACCCTGCGGGAATCGTCGAGAGCTTTCAGATGAACGACCGCTGCGCCGCGGGCTGCGGGCGCTACCTGGGCTACATCGCCGACGAGATGAACATGGGCCTGCACGAACTGGGGCCGCTGGCGATGAAGTCGACGAAGACGATCCGCATCAATTCGACCTGCACCGTCTTTGCCGGCGCCGAATTGCGCGACCGCCTCTCCTTAGGCGACAAGCGCGAAGACATCATGGCTGGCCTGCACCGCGCCATCATCCTGCGCGCGATGTCGATCCTCGCGCGCTCGGGCGGCGTGCGCGACCAGTTCACGTTCACCGGCGGCGTGGCGAAGAACGAAGCGGCGGTGAAGTCGTTGCGCCAACTCGTCAACGAGAACTACGGCGACGTCACGCTCAACATCGACCCCGACTCGATCTACACCGGCGCGCTCGGCGGCGCCACGTTCGCCTGGCGCGCGATTGTTGAAGAGGGCAAGGCGATCGAGGCGCGCGTATGACATCGGCTGGCCAGAGGAGCATCAGATGATTCACACGATTGGCCTGGACATCGGTTCGGGCGCCGTCAAGTCCGTTTTGTTTCGTCACGACGGGCAGGCGCAGCCGCAGTGGCTTGCCAAACGCTGCGAGCGGATTCGCAGCCGCGACCCGATGCTGCTGGCCCAACAGGGTTTCGACGGCGTTCTCTACGACGCCGGACTTGCCGCCGACGCGATCGACTACACGGCAACCACCGGCGAGGGCGAAAACGTCAAGTTCGCCACCGGCCACTTCTATTCGATGACGACGCACGCGCGCGGCGGCGTGTTCCTGCACCCCGGCGCGAACGCGGTGGTCGACATCGGCGCGCTGAACGGCCGCGCCATTTATGTCGACCCGCGCGGCAAAGTGCTGTCGTACAAGATGACGAGCCAATGCGCCTCGGGCTCGGGGCAGTTTCTGGAGAACATCGCGCGCTACCTCGGCGTTGCCGTGGAGGAAATCGGCCCGCTGTCGCAGGGCTCGAAGAACCCGGAAAAATGCAGTTCGATCTGCGCCGTGCTCGCCGAGACCGACGTCATCAACATGGTGTCACGCGGCATCGCCACGCCCGACGTGCTGAAGGGCATTCACCTGTCGATGGCCTCGCGCATCGTCAAGCTGCTCAAGGTCACGGGCATCAAACAAGGCACGGCGCTGATCACCGGCGGCCTCGCGCTGGACAGCGGCCTGCTGGCTGCGATCCAGGAGGAAATGCTCAATGAAAAGCTTGGCGTGACGGCGCTCAGCCACCCCGATTCGATTTACGCCGGCGCGATCGGCGCGGCGCTGTGGGGGGCGTTCCGGCACGCCAAGCTGAGCGAGTTGCAGGACGCGGTTGCAGCTTAGCCCTAGCGTAGCCCCGACAAGGAGACATTCATCATGGCACTGCTCATCAACGACAACTGCACCGCCTGCGACGCCTGCAAACCGGTGTGCCCGAACGAGGCAATCAGCGTCGGCGACCCCATTTACCTGATCGACGCGTTTCGCTGCACCGAATGCGTCGGCGCCGAAGACGAACCGCAGTGCAAGCTGGTGTGTCCGGCGGATTGCATCGTGCCGAACCCGGACTTCCAGGAATCGCCCGAGGAACTGATGGCGAAGTACGACGCGCTGCACTGAGGCCGGACACGAGGGCCCGGAAGGGGCCTCGCGCCTGCCGAAGGACCAGCCGCGATAGAAGCGGCTGGGCGGCTGAGCTTGCCGGGCAGACGCAATGACAACGGACCGAAGCATCGAGTTCTTCGACGAACAATTCGCCAGGCAGATCCGCGACCACGACTTCCAGCTCAACCCGTTCGAGCAGATGGCGCTGCCGCATCTGCACGGGCGGGTGCTCGATTTCGGCTGCGGCATGGGCAACCTCGCCCTCGCCGCCGCGCGGCGCGGCTGCTCCGTCGTCGCGTTGGACGCGAGCGCCGCGGCGATCGCTCGCCTGCGCGAGGTTGCAGCCGCCGAGAGTCTGGCGATAGCCGCCGCGCAAGCCGACCTGCGCGACTACCCGATCGGCGAAGACTTCGACACCGTCGTCTCGATCGGCCTGCTGATGTTCTTCGATTGCCCGACCGCGTTGCGCGCGCTTGCCGAACTTCAGGCCCACGTCAAGCCGGGCGGCACGGGAATCGTCAACGTGCTGGTCGAGGGCACCACCTACCTCGACATGTTCGACGCCGGCGGCCATTGCCTGCTCCATCGCGAAGAGCTGGAGCGCCGGTTCGCGCGGTGGACCATCCTCGCATCGGAGTTCAGCGACTATCCCGCACCCGGCGGTCGAATCAAGTCGTTTGCCACGCTGATTGCTCGCAAGCCCAGCGTTGGCGCCGCGTCGCGGCCTTTGTAGCTCCGGCCTCCCGCGCCTGCCATAGGTCAGCCCGCGATCAGCTGGCAGATCGAGCCCATCTTTGCGCCAGATCAAGGAATCCGCCAGTCGGCGTTGCACCATCGGCAACGGCGTTGACGCCGGTACTGGGCAAGCGCGGGGCAAGCGCGGGGCACATGCATGGCAGAACCTGCGCATTCCTTTCTTCTCACTGCAAACCGAAAAGGGGCATCCATGAGCGACACGATCAAGTACCTGCTCGACGAGGGGCAGCTTCCGAAGTCCTGGTACAACATCCAGGCCGACCTCCCGAAGCCCGCGCCGCCGGTGCTGCACCCGGGAACCCATCAGCCGATCGGACCCGACGACCTGGCGCCGCTGTTCCCGATGGAACT
>JANOLA010000626.1:0-1553 GCA_031419535.1 Burkholderiales bacterium
GCCCTCGTTCTCGCGGTCTTCTTCGTCGACGAGGATCACCATGCGGCCCTCGCTGAGTTCGTTGACGAGTTCCGGGACCGAGCAGATGGGCATGCGCCGAATTGTAGGTGGCGCTCGCGCAGCGCCTGCGGCGCGAATCAGGCTGCGCTGCTCAGCATGCGCTCGACGTAGCGCGCGATCAGGTCGATTTCCAGATTCACGGACTGGCTTAACTGCAAGGCGCCGAGCGTCGTGACGCTGAGTGTGTGCGGAATCAGGTTGATTTCGAATTCGCAGCCATGCGGCCCGTCTTCGACGCGGTTCACCGTCAGACTCACGCCGTTCACCGTGATCGAGCCCTTCACGGCGAGAAAGCGCGCCAAGGCTGCGCTGGCCCTGACCCGCAGCGTGCGCGACTCGCCGGCGGCGGCAAAGGTCGTCACCACGCCGATGCCGTCGACATGGCCGCTGACGAGATGGCCACCGAGCCGGTCGTTCGCGCGCAGTGCTTTTTCCAGGTTCACCGGGCCGGGCTGGGCCAGGCCGACGGTCTTGGCCAGGCTTTCGGCGGAAACGTCGAGGTGGAAGCGGCGCCGGCCGGCGTCGAGTTCGGTGACCGTCATGCACGCGCCGTTGATGGCGATGCTGTCGCCCAGCGCCACGTCGTCGAGCAGGCCAGTCGGCGCTTCGACCTCGGCGCGCAGTCCGTGTTGCGCCTGGATGCCGAGCGAGCGGGTCTGCACGATACGGCCGACGCCGCCGACGATGCCGGTGAACATCGGTTCACTTTAGCAGGCCGGCATCGCCCCGGTGTGGGTGGGCTCGGCCGTGAGCTCAGCGTCAGGCAGGCACCTCGCCGCTGCGCGCGACGATGCGCAGGTCGGCGCCGATGCGTGCCACGTCCACCAGATGCAACTGCGGGCCGGCGTCGATGCGTTCCAGCGGGCCGAACGCGGCGAGTTCGCGCCCCTGCCCGAACAACTTCGGCGCCATGTAGATCAGGAACTCGTCGACCAGGCCTTCGCGCACGAACGAGCCGTTCAGTTTGTGACCGGCTTCGACGTGCAGCTCGTTCACGCCGCGCTGCGCGAGGTCGTCGAGCATTCGCGCCAGGTCCACCTTGCCGCCTGGGCCCGCCAGCAGCTGGACTTCCGCGCCGAGGGATTGCAGCGCCTCGATGCGCTGCGCCTCGGGCGCGGCGGCATAGATCAGCGCTGCGCCTGGTGGCTGCAAGATGCGTGCGGCGAGCGGTGTTTCCAGGCGCGAATCGACAATCACGCGGCGCGGTTGCAGCGTGGTATTGACGTGGCGCACGTCCAGGCGCGGGTCGTCGTCGAGCACCGTGCCCACGCCGGTCAGCACCGCGCCGGCGCGCTTGCGGTAGGCGTGGCCGTCGCGGCGCGCCGCTTCACCGGTGATCCACTGGCTGGTGCCGCAGGGCAATGCGGTGCGCCCGTCGAGCGTGACGGCGGCCTTCAGGCGCACCCAGGGCCGGCCACGCTGCATGCGCGAGAAGAAACCGATGTTGAGTTCGCGCGACGCGTCGGCACCCGGCCCGACGCGCACCTCGATTC
>JANOLA010000627.1:0-1972 GCA_031419535.1 Burkholderiales bacterium
CCCACTGTTTCGACCCGCAATTGAATATGGTTACTGGCACACTAAAATCGTCGAGCCAACTGTGCGCTGGCAAGATCGTCAAACAAGGCGTCCCATGCTTTACCCGGAACTTTTCAAGCAACTGGAGTCTGTCCGCTGGGACATGGGCCGGGATATTCCGTGGCAGTCGTTCGACGGCACCAAACTGTCGGACGAGCAGGCGCAGACGATCAAGATGAACGCGATCACGGAGTGGGCCGCGCTGCCCGCCACCGAAATGTTCCTGCGCGACAACCGCGACGACAGCGACTTCTCGGCGTTCATCAGCGTCTGGTTCTTCGAGGAACAAAAGCACTCGTTGGTGCTGATGGAGTACCTGCGCCGCTACCGGCCGGAGCTGGTGCCCAGCGAAGCCGAGTTGCACGAGGTTCGCTTCGAGTTCGACCCGGCGCCGGCGCTGGAAACGCTGATGCTGCATTTCTGCGGCGAGATTCGCCTGAACCACTGGTACCGCCGTGCCGCCGAGTGGCACAGCGAACCCGTCATCAAGGTCATCTACGAAACCCTGGCGCGCGACGAAGCGCGCCACGGCGGCGCCTACCTGCGCTACATGAAGCGCGCGCTGAACCGCTTTGGCGATGAGGCGAAAGCCGCGTTCGCGAAGGTCGGCGTGCTGATGGCCAGTGCGCGCCGCACGGCGCAGGCGCTGCACCCGACGAACCTGCACGTCAACGCGAGACTGTTTCCGCGCGACACGGTGCAAAGCCGGCTGCCCAATCCGCAGTGGCTGGAGCAATGGCTGGACAAGCAGATCCAGTTCGACGCCGCTTGGGAAACCAAGGTCGTCGACCGCATTCTGCACAACATGAGCCTGCTGCTCGAACGCAGCTTCGCCAGCGTCAGCGAGCTGAATCGCTATCGCAAGGAAATCGCGGCGGCGTTGGCGGCGGCGGCCACTGCGGCGGTGCCACGCCCCGCCGGCGCCTGATTCGTCCGGTCCTTCCACCCGGCGCGACGCCTAGGAGCCTGTCGGGTCCGGATCAGGTCTTCGCCGCGGCGCGCTCCTGATCGGCTTTGCGGTCCGCCGTGATGCGCTGCGCGCTCGGCCTCTCGCCGACCAACTTCGCGTAGGCCTTCCAGTCCACGCCGGCGGCGGCGAGCAGGTCCTCGCCGTAAACGCTGCGCGTGGCCATCGCCACCACCGGCAGGCTGACCCAGGCCGCGCAATCCGCCAGCGTGAACGCATCGCCGCCGACATAAGGGCCAAACCGCGCCACGCGCTTGAAGCCTTCGATGTTCTTTGTCAGCTTCTTGCGGATTCGGTCGAGCTCGGCCTGCGGGATGTCGGCGCCGCCGAAAAACGCCTTGCCGTAGAGCTCGCGCGCCACCAGTTCGACGTGCAGGTCGATGAACGTGATCAGTTCGCGCAGCTTGGCCGCAGCAAACGGGTCGGCCGGCATCAACGGCGGGTTCGGGTGCGCGGCCTCGAGGTAATCGGCAATCGCCTGGCTCTCGCACAGCGACCCGCGCTCGGTGCGGATGAAGGGGATCTTGCCCAGCGGCGAGGCGCCCAGCGTGGCTTCGTCTTTCAGCCCGGTGCCCACGCGCTCTTCCGAAAACGGAATGCCTTTTTCAAGCAAGACCATCTTCACTTTGTTGTAGTAGTTCGAGAGGCTGAATCCACACAAGACGATCATCGATGTTCTCCAAGTGCAGCAAAAAGTGCAGCGAGTCTACGCGCAGCGCCGCGCGCGACAATGCGCCGCATGGTCTCGTTCGTCGACAAACTCTGCACCCGCGCTGAGCTGCCCCGGCGCATCGCCGCGCTCGCGCAGCCGCTCGTGTTCACGAACGGCGTGTTCGACATCCTGCACCGCGGCCACGTCACTTACCTTGAACAGGCACGCGCCTTGGGTGCGAGCCTGGTCATCGCGCTGAACAGCGACGCCTCGGCTCGCCTGCTGGGCAAGGGGCCGGGCCGGCCGCTGAACGC
>JANOLA010000628.1:0-2351 GCA_031419535.1 Burkholderiales bacterium
GAGACTGAGCAGCTGTTCGCCACGCTGCGGCGCCTGCGCGAGCGCGGCACCACGATTCTGCTGATCACGCACAAGCTCAAGGAGATCATGCAACTCTGCGACAACGTCACCGTGATGCGCGGCGGCGCCGTGGTGCTTGACTGCGCGATTGCCGCCACGAGTGTGGACGCGCTCGCGCAGGCGATGGTCGGCCGGCGCGTGAACCTCGGGCGGGGTTCGGCCGAGCGCGACGGCCATGCGGCCCAGACAGCGGGCAGCGGCGCAGCGCTGCTCGAAGCGCGCCACCTGCAATGGCGCGACGCGTTCGGCGTGCCGCGCCTCGATGACGTGTCGCTCGAGTTGCACGCCGGCGAGATCGTCGGCGTCGCCGGCGTGTCGGGCAACGGCCAAAGCGAGTTGCTCGACGCGCTCGCCGGGCTGCTCGTACCGCAGCAGGGTGAGCTGACACTCGGCACGCGAAGCTTCACGCCGCCACATTGGCTGCCGCCCGCGACCGCGCGCGAGCTCGGCGTGGCGCATGTGCCGGAAGACCGGCATCGGCGCGGCCTGGTGTTGCCTTTTCCCGCGTGGGAGTCTGCCGTTCTCGGCTACCAGGATCGGCCGCGCTACGGCCGCGGTGCGCTCATGGATGCGCAGGCGATGCACGCCGACACCACGTCGATGATGCAGCAGTACGACGTGCGCCCGCCCGACCCCGAACTGCGCTGCGCCAAGTTCTCCGGCGGCAACCAGCAAAAGCTCGTGCTCGCGCGCGAGGCGCTGCCACAGCCGAAAGTGCTGCTCGTCGGCCAACCGACGCGCGGCGTGGACATCGGCGCGATCGAATTCATACACGGCAGACTGCGCGCGATGCGCGACGCCGGCGGCGCGGTGCTGGTGGTGAGCTCGGAGCTCGACGAAATCCTCGCGCTCGCCGACCGCGTTCTCGTGATGTGCGGCGGGCGCATCGCCGGCGAGTTGCCGATCGACGCTTGCAGCGAAGCGGCGCTGGGGCGCTTGATGAGCGGCTCGCAGGTCGAAGTGGTGGCGGCATGAGCGGATTGCACATCCCCAAGCATGTCATCCCGGCGCAAGCCGGGATCCATGCGCCGCACGAGACGCGGCGCAGCACTGGATCCCGGCTTGCGCCGGAATGACGGAACGCGAAGATGAGCGGATTCAACTGCACACCATGAGCCAACCGCTCGAACTGCCGCGCTGGCTCGACCTGTTCGTGCTGCCGGTGTTCAACTTGGGGCTCGCGCTGCTCGCCTGCGGCGTCGTCGTGCTGATCGTCGGCCAGAGCCCGGCGCAGGTGCTGGCGCTGCTGATCAAGGGTGCGTTCGGCAGCCGCATCGGCCTGAGCTACACGCTGTACTACGCCAGCACTTTCGTCTTCACGGGCCTCGCGGTCGCGGTGGCGTACCACGCGGGTCTGTTCAACATTGGCGGCGAAGGCCAGGCGATGCTCGGCGGCCTGGGCACTGCCCTGGCCGCGCTGGCGCTGGGCGATCACTGGCCCGCGTGGATCGTCTTGCCGGCGATGGTCGCCGCAGCGGCCTGCGCCGGCATGGCCTGGGCCGCCGTGCCGGCGGCGTTGCAAGCCTGGCGCGGCAGCCACGTCGTGATCACGACGATCATGTTCAACTTTCTCGCCTCGGCGCTGCTCGCCTACGTGCTGATCGACGTGCTGAAAGAGCCCGGCAACATGACGATCGAAAGCCGCAGCTTCGGCCCCGGCGCCAAGCTGCCCGGCGTGCACGAGCTGTTCGGCTGGCTGGGCGTCGATTGGCCGCGCTCGCCGCTCAACCTGAGCGTGCTGCTCGCGGCGCTCGCCGCTATCGGCGTTTACCTGCTGCTGTGGAAGACGAAGGCCGGCTACGCCTTGCGCGCCGTCGGCCACGCACCCGAAGCCGCGCGCTACGCCGGCATCGGGCCGCGCGCGCAGATCATGAAATCGATGGCTATCTCGGGCGCGCTCGCCGGCTTGGTGGGCATCAACGAAGTGGCCGGCGTGCACGGCCGGCTGCTGCTCGACTATGTGGTCGGCGCGGGTTTTGCCGGAATCGCGGTGTCGCTGATCGGGCGCAACCATCCGGTGGGCATCGTGCTCGCCGCGCTGCTGTTCGGCGCGCTGTACCAGGGCGGCGCCGAACTCGCGTTCGAAATCCAGGGCTTCAGCCGCGACATGGTGTTCACGCTGCAAGGCCTGATCGTGCTGTTCTGCGGTGCGATGGCGCAGGTGGCCGCGCCGACCTTCGCGCGCGCCTGGAGCGCATGGCAGCGTCGGCGCGACGCGCATGCGCAGGCATCCCATGCGTGAGCCATCGGGGCTACTCCCTCTCCTTCTGGGAGAGCGGGCTTTGCCGGAA
>JANOLA010000629.1:0-6043 GCA_031419535.1 Burkholderiales bacterium
CGTCGTCGCGGCGCGCTCCGCGCTGCGGTTCATTTCGGGCGGCGCTTCGTCCGCTTCGTCGGGGTCGGGAACGAGGCGCTGCGCGCGCTCCAGGTTGTAGCGCGCCGGCCAGTCGCCGGGGTTGGCTCGCAACACCTCGCGGTAGCCCTCTTTCGCGAGTTCGATCAGTGCCAGCGCCTGGCCGTCCTGCCCGGCGGCGCGTAGCTGCATGCCTTGGCGCAGCAACAGATTCGCGCTGTTGAAACGCGCCGCCTGGCCGAGCGGCGAATCGTCTTGCAGCTGGCCGTATGCGTTCAGCGCCGCATCGAATCCGCCGCCCGAGGCGAGCGCGTAGGCCTGGGCAAAACGCACCTCGGCCGGCGCGCTGCCGCTGTCTGGCGGTGGCGTGCCGGAGGCGATCTGGCGGTTGAGCTGCTGCGTGCGCAGCAACATTGCGCCTTCGAAACCGCTCCATGCCAGGACCAGCGCGAACCCGAGCCAGACGCCGCGCTGGCTGCGCCGGCCGATCTCGCGAGTCTTCACGCCGCCCATCGCCGAATCTCGCTGTAACGCGCGCCCAGCAGCAGCAGCACCGCGAACAGCGCCAGGCCCTGCGCATACGGGACGAGTTCACGCCGTGGCACGAGGTCCTGGTACGTGATCGGCAACTTTTCCAATCGGTTCACGTCGGCGATGGCGCGTTGCAGCGCCTGGGTGTCGCTGGCTTCATAGGCGCGGTAGGGGGTGTCGAGCGACTCGAAGAAGTGGTGCAGCAGCAGTTCGGGCACGCTGTCGGCGGCGGCGCTGCCGGCCTGGCCGGCCGACTGCAAGCCGGGGCTGTTCGACGAGCGCAGGTACACCCAGTAGATCGAGACCCGCTGGCGCCGCGCGGCGTGCGCGAGGCGCTCTTTGACGTCGGGGTCGAGGCGGTCGCCGCCGTCGGACACCAGCATCACGATGCGCGAGCCGGCATACGGCCGGCCCTCGAACATCTCCAGCGCGGCTTCCATCGCCCGGCCGATGTTCGTTTCCGACAGGCCGCGGCCGACGTTGCCGGCGTCGATCGCGGCGCGGATCATCTCGCTCTTTTGCGTGAATCCGAGCACACGCATCGGCAGCGTGCTGAACACGACGAGCGCGAACTGGTCATCGGGGCGTTGCGCGGTGAACTCGGCAAGCAGGCGCCGCGCCACCTGGCCCTTGGACTCTCGCAGGCGCGACCAGCCCTGGCTGAAGTAATAGTCCAGCGCCTCCGGCCCGGTGCCTCGCGCCGCTGCTGGCGGTGCGCCGCCGGGTGCGAAGCCCAGGTCCATGCTGCGGCTGCGGTCGAGCACGAGCACGATCTCGGCGCCGCGGCCGATCCGCTCCACGCTGTACTCGGGCCAGAACGGTCCGGCCATCGCCAGCAGCAACGCGGCGAGGGCGGCCGCGGCCGTGCCGCGCAAGGCCCAGCCGGCAAGGATGGAAGCGCGGTCGCGCGGCGCGATGGCGAGCCAGCCGTTGGCGAGCGGCTCGCCCAACGCGGCGAGCAGCGGCAAAGCGGCCAGCGGCAGCAACCACAGCACCCAGGCGTGGTCGAAGCTCATCGCGCGCCCCCCCAAGCGCGCTCCGCCTCGCGGCAGCGCCGGCACAGCTCGATGAGCCAGGCTGCGTCGATGGGGTCGCCGTTGTTTCGCGGGAGCGCCCCCGTGCCGACGACCACCTCGTCCGCTTCCCGAGGGGGTTTGAGTCGCTCGCCGAAGCTGGATCGACTCGAGAGTGCGTCGCTGTCAGATGCTGGCGCGCCGGCACTTCCCGGTTGCCACGCGCCGGCGAAAAAGACCTCGCGCGAGACCTGCATGAAACGGGCGATCGTGTCGCGCTCTGCGCGAAACACCGGGTTCGCGCCGATGAAGCGCTCCAGCCCCGGCTCGAACAGCACCTCGCCGGCGCTGGCGTTCAGCGCGCGGTGCAAGCTGCGGCACGCCGCCTGCCATTGCTCGGGTTCGGGCCGCGCCGGCAAGCGCCGCAGTTCGCTCCACGCGCGAGCGAAGGGGCGATTGCGCGCTGCACGCCAAGGCGGGCCGAAGCTCAGCAGAGCCAGCGCGGTCAGCGCCAACAGCGCAAGCACCGCGCCGATAGCGAGCCGCGTCTGCGCCGCCGCCGTGTCGATGAGCGGCGGCGCCCGGTCGGGTTGCAGTTCGCCCAGGCCGCGGCGCGGCGAGACGTCGAGCGGCGCGAGCGGCGCCACGGTCACCGGCGCGCCCTCGACGCGCAACTCCTCGCTGCGCGTCGCATGTTCGAAGCGCAGCCGCAACGGCGCGATCTCGAGCGTGCGCACGCTCGGCGGCGCGAAGAACACCTGGTACTCGAGCTGCAATTCATGGCGCTGCCCGGCGCCCGCGCGGTGCACTTGCGCCGCGACGCGGCGCAGCTCGATCGGCGCACCGCGCCCCCCGGGGCGCGGCAGCGAGTCTTCCACGAGGCGCCAGCCCGGCGGCGCGTGGACCGTGATGCTGCGCGATACCACGTCACCGACCTGGTAGCCGTAGGCGCGCGGCTCGCTGGCTTGCACGCGCAAGGCCTCGACGTCGTTCGCGGCGAGCGCGTGGCCGGCCGCGCCGAGCGCGACTGCGGCGGTCAGCGCGAAACGAAATGCAGGCATTGCCGCCCTCATGCGAGAACCTGATTAGACATGGCTCAGTGGCGATTCCACCCTCACCCCAGCCCTCTCCCGCAACCGGGAGAGGGAGAAGAACCGTCTCCCTCGCCCCAGTACTCGTGGGAGAGGGCTGGGGTGAGGGGGCGATGCTTGGCACAGCTGAACATGGCCGCTAATCAGGTGCGAGAAAGTGGCGCGTCACCGCGTCCGCGTCGAATGCGCCTTCGATGAACAAGGGCGCCAGCCGCTGCGCGCGAAACAGCTCGACCAGAGCCTCGCGTCTCGCCTGTGCGGCGGCTTGCCAGCGTTCGCGCAGCGCGGGGCGCCACCACAACCAGCCGCGCGCGCCGCTTTCGGGCTCGTGCACCTGCGCCAGGCCGCGCGCCGCGTCGGCCGCGAACTCGGCTGCCTGCCACAGCACAGTCGGAACCACATGATGCGCGCCGAGGTTCGCGAGTATTTGCCCGACCTCGCCCAGCGGCAGATGAAAGTCGGAGACGAGGAACACGAGCGAGCGCCGCCGCGGCAGGTGGCGTTGCACCTCGACGAGCGCGCGCGCCGAGCGTCCGCGCGGCTCGAGCGCGCGCAGCGTGTCCGCCAGCGCCACGCCGACACCGCGGCGGCGCGTCTGCGGCAGCGCGAGGTCGGCGCGCCATTGCTCGTCGCAGGCGTGGAAACCGAAGCTGTCGCCGGTGCGCCAGGCCGACCCCGCGAGGCTCTGCGCAAAATCGGCCAGCACATCGAGCTTGCGCTGCGCGCCCACGAAGCCCATCGACGCCGACACGTCGGCGACCAGCACCACGGCAATCGCCTTGCGCTGGCTGTAGCGGCGCACGATCCACTGGCCGAACGGGTCGCGCAGGCTCATGCGCAGGTCCAGCCGCCGCGCATCGGGTGCGTCGTGCAGCGGCGCGTGGTCGCGGAACTCGAAACCCGCGTCGCCGCCGCGGCTGCGGTGGTGACCCGGGAACGTGCCGTTCGCATGGCCCGCGATGCGGTAGTGAAATTCGGCGCTCACGCTGGGCAACCCGATGCGCGATCAGCTCAAGGCGCCGCCACCGCGCTGACGATCGCGCGCATCAGCTCGCGCCCGATCTCCTGCCGGTGCAGCTCGTACACCGGCGCATAACACAGGCGGTGCGCCACGGTCTGCGCAAACACCGCCTGCACGTCTTCCGGCGCGACAAAGCCGCGCCCTTCGAGCCAGGCCGCGACACGTGCCGCGCGCAGCAACTGGCTCATGCCGCGTGGGCTTGCGCCGGCGAGCATCAACTGCGCCACATCGACGCCCGACACGCGCACACCGAACTGCTGTGGCTGTTCGGTCGCGCGCCACAGCGCGAGAGCGTACGCGGCGAGTGCGTCGGAGGTCTGGATGCTGCGCTGGACCAATTCAGCGATGGCGTTCAGTTCGTGGTGCGGCACGAGCGCGGCTTGCAGCGAGTGAATCAGGCGCTCGGTGTCGTGAAAGCGAGTGTCGAAAATCAAGGCGCGGCGCTGCGCGTCGTCGGTCGGCGTCTCGATGTCGACTTCCATCATGAAGCGGTCGCGCGCCGCCGCTGACACTTCGAAGGTTTCTTCTCGCTCGACGCGGTTGCGGTCGGCGAATACCAGCAGGTGCGGCAGGCGGATCTCGCGGTTGAATGCCGACACGCAACGCTCGGCCATCGCGCGCAACAGCAGCGCGTGCACCTGCGGCCGGGCGCGGTTGATCTCGTTGAAGAAGAAGATCGCCAAGTCTTCGCCATGGCGGATCAACGGCCCGGGCTCGACGGTGGGGCGGCCGTTCTCGCCGATGTAGGTGTAGTAAATCAGGTCGCCCGGCATCAGGTCGACCGTGCCTTCCATGCGCGCGAAGGCGCCGCCCAGCACATGGGCGAAGGCGCGCAGCAGCGTCGTCTTGCCCACGCCGACATCGCCTTGCAACAGCACATGGCCGCGCGCGAACACGGCGGTGTTGACGAGCCGCACGGCGCGCGCTTGGCCGAGCACGGCTTGGTTGACCTGCGCTTCGAGCGCGAGTGCGCGCGAGCGCCAGTCGGTGAGCAATGCGTCGGTTCGGTCCATGCATGAGCTTTTGAGTCCGGCGCGATGTTGCCATGCCGCGATGCGTTCGGATCGAGCGATTCGGTATGTCGGGCGGCGTGTCGGGCGGCATTGCGCTGCGTTGCTCGCGAACCCGCGCTGGTGGCATGCGCGTTGGATGGAACACAGTGTTCCAGTCGCGTTGCAACGGAATCGAGACGCCGGTCTGACCTTGGCCTCAGTCCGGGCCCGGCCGGCCTTGATTGCAGTCAGTGCGAGTCAGTGGTTACCCTAGGATTGCGGAACCAAAAACCATCGATGTCGAGCCACTCGACAGCGTTCGCCGCGTCGTCGATCCGGTCAACCAGAGGGGGCGAGTCCCCGCTGCGACGCCGGGCTGTGCACAGACTCGAACTCGGGAAACTACCAGGGCAAAAGCGCCCCTGCAACCGTGATAGTGGCGCACCGCCGGGTTGGCAGACGGGCGCAGAAATTGCAGTTCGATGACTACCGAGTTACTCTGCCATTCGTAGGAACAGCCCGCCGGGCTGTGCTTTGCGTCGCGGCCCTCGGTCACCGTAAACATCTGAAGGAGACTTTCATGAAATTTGCGAGGCATTTCCACAGGCCCGCTTGGCTATGCGTTTCTGCGCTTCTCGCGCTGCCCGGCTTGGCCTTGGCCAACGCCGACGTGGAGAAGAACATCGCAAACTCCAAGAACTGGGCGACGCAGGCTGGTGACATGTACAACCAGCGCTACAGCAAGCTGAACCAGATCACCACCGCCAACGTCGGCAAGATGCAAGTCGCGTGGACCTTCTCCACCGGCGTGCTGCGCGGCCACGAAGGCTCGCCGCTGGTGATCGACGGCAAGATGTATCTGCACTCACCGTTCCCGAACAAGGTCTTCGCGGTCGACCTCGACACGCAAAAGATCCTCTGGAAATATGAGCCCAAGCAAGACCCGGCGGTGATTCCGCAGATGTGCTGCGACACGGTGAACCGTGGCCTGGCGTATGCCGAAGGCAAGGTCATCCTGCAGCAGGCCGACAGCATGCTGATCGCGCTTGACGCGAAGAGCGGCAAGGTGGTGTGGAGCACGAAGAACGGTGACCCGAAACTCGGTGCCGTGAACACGAATGCGCCGCACGTCTTCAAAGACAAAGTCATCACCGGCATCAGCGGTGGCGAGTGGGGTGTGCGTGGCTTCATCGCCGCCTACAACCTGTCCGACGGCAAGCTGGCCTGGAAGGGCTACAGCGTGGGTCCCGACGCCGAAATGCTGATGGACCCGGCCAAGACCATGACCTGGACCGACGGCAAGATGGCGCCGGTGGGTGCCGACTCTTCGCTGAAAACCTGGAAGGGTGACCAGTGGAAAATTGGTGGCGGCACGAC
>JANOLA010000630.1:0-3836 GCA_031419535.1 Burkholderiales bacterium
TGCGCCCGACGGCGGCGCCGACGGCGCGGCAGGCACTTGGTGCGCCGAGCTGTGCCGCGATGTCGCCATAACGCCGCGTCGTCCCGCGTTCGATGCGCAGCAGCGCCTGCCAGACGCCGCGCTGGAAAGCGGTGCCGTGCAGGTCGAGAGCAACGTCGAACTGCACCGCCTCGCCGTTGAAGTAGCGCGCCAGTTGCTGCGCGGTGCGCTGCAACAACGGGTCAGCAGGCACATGAGGGGCGTCCCAGGCCGTGGGGTGGTAGCGCTGCTGGTCGAACCACGCGCCCGCCAGTCCCACGGCCGTGCGCGCCAGCAGCAGCGGCCCGAGCGGGGTGCTGACGCGGCACTGCGCGGTGCACGCTTGTTGGATCGATGTCAGGGTCGTGCTCATGTTGAAGTCTCCAAACTGTTCCAGAGCCGCAAGACGGCGTACGAGCGCCAGGGCCGCCACGCCTGCGAATGGGCTTCGGCGGCCGCCGGTGTCGCCACGCCAAAGAGCTGTTGCATCGCTTTCAGCACGGCCACATCGCGCGGCGGAAAGGCATCGGGCCAGCTCAAGGCCCGCATCGCGATGTAGTGCGCGGTCCAGGGGCCGATGCCGGCTAGCGCGCACAGCGTCTCGAGCAGCGGTTCGACCACGGCGTCGGGCGCGGCGCCGCTGCGCAAGCGCGCGTCGATGCTTGGCCAGGCTTGCGCAAGTGCGACGATGGCACCGGCGCGGCTGCGGATGATGCCGAGATCGGCGATCTCTTCCATGCGCGCGTCGGCCATGAGCTCGGGCGCAGGAAACACCCGGTCGATGCCGGGCCACGGTGTGGCGAGCGGCGTGCCGAAACGCTCGACGAGCCGGGTCGCCAACGTGCGCGCCGCGGCGACCGTCACTTGCTGGCCGAGCACGGCGCGCACGGCAAGCTCGAAGGCGTCAAGACTGCCGGGCAGGCGCAGCCCCGGCGTGCCGGGCAACCCGGTGAGCGCGGCGTCGATGCTGTGCGGCGCCGCGTCCAAGTCCAGCCAGCGCCGTGCCGCGGCGGCC
Source organism: Burkholderiales bacterium (assembly GCA_031419535.1). Taxonomy (GTDB): domain Bacteria; phylum Pseudomonadota; class Gammaproteobacteria; order Burkholderiales; family Burkholderiaceae_C; genus JAEMQF01. The sequence goes on from JANOLA010000630.1 coordinate 1,034, forward strand.
ACACGCGCGCTCGCCAGCGCCCATTCGGGGCAAAAGTGCAGCCGGACTTTCGACGCTGCGGGCTCGAAGCTCGCCTCGATCCAACCGGGTTCATCACTCACGATGCCCGCGCGCAAGCTGCGCCGCAGCCGCGAAGGCTCGGCACTTTCGATGCCGGGAATCGCGCGCTGCGCAAAGAAGCGCAGCAGGTTCTCCGCGTCGTACGGTTCGCGCCAGCCGAGCGACAGCGTGACGCCAGGCGACCGCGCCGGATCGTCAGGCGCCGCCCGGCGCCGCAGTTGCCCCGGGCTCATTCGGTAGTTGTCGGCGAATGCCGCGTTGAAGCGGCGCAGGCTTTTGAAGCCGCTCGCGAGCGCGACCTGCGTCACCGGCAACTGCGTGTCGGTGAGCAGTTGTTTGGCGAGCAGGAGCCGGCGCGTTTGCACGTACTGAATCGGTGTCACGCCGTGTTCGGCGAGAAAGATGCGGCGCAAGTGGCGCTCGCTGACGCCCAGCGCTGCGGCATGGTCGGCGACATTCGGCGCATCGCCCGTGCCGGCGCACCGATCGAGCCGCTGCGCCGCCTGGCGCGCGAGCGTTCGCGACGCGTCCATCACGCTCCACGGCAAGCCTTCGCCCGGAGCGATCTCGGGCCGGCATTTCATGCAAGGCCGAAACGCCGCCGCTTCGGCCTGCGCCGGTGTGTCGAAAAAGCGGCAGTTCTCGCGCTTGGGCGTGCGCACGCGGCAGATCGGCCGGCAATAGACGCGCGTCGACGTGACGCCGACGAACCAGCGCCCGTCGAAGCGGGCGTCGCGGGCGGTGAGGGCTTGGTAAGCGCTGTCGGCGTCGATGGGCATGGCGTCGATTATGGGCGCCAGCGCGACCGGGACTCGCCGTTTTCGGACATGTGGATCCGGCGCCGCGCACCATGTCATCCCGACGAAAGTCGGGATCCATGGCCAGGTTGGCGCGCCACGCCGCTCAATCTCGACATCGAACGCTTGACTGTCCATCACAAGGTTCAAGCTACCGGCTTTCAGCCGGTCAGCTTTAGCTTCAAGATGTGGCACCGGAGGTGCTGCGCATGGACTACAGGTACGGAAGTCTTACGGTCTTCCCCGCCCACGGCTCGGAAAATTCCGAATGCGTGAGCCCGACACGCGCTGGCAGGTTCGCTCGAACCGCTTGAGCGCGGGTTTCCCCTCGCCCGAAGCGAGCAAACCGGCGTTACCTTCCAATACTCCTTGAGCGCTGCCCGCCTGGCGCGGCGCAGGAGCGTACCGAGTGCCAATCCCCGCTACCGAGAGCCGTACCCTGCGCGGGTTCGAAGCGCCGCCCGCCCGGAACGGCGGGCCCGACCTGAAGCTCGAACTCGCAGCACTGCAGCGCGGCCTTCGGCTCGCCTTCGAGATGTCCCCGGTCGCGTTCTGCATCGTCGATCGCGAGCGCATCGTTGCCGCCAATCGCGCTTGTGTGGGTCTGTTCGGCAGGCGTGACGGCGAAGGCGTTCTGGGCCTGTCGATCGCCGATTTGCTCGACGCCGATTCGCGCTCGGTACTCAGGCCGTTGCTGGCGCATGCGGTCGGCGGCGAGGGCGGCGACCGGGACGTGCACGAATTCGTGGTGAACCTCGCTGGCCGCAGCCGCAAGCTCGATGTCAGGATCGCGGCGCTGCCCGGCCATGGCCACGCCGTGTGGCAGTTGACGCTGTTCGATCTCTCGAAGGCCAGCGCGGAAAGGATCGAGTTGGAGAAGTCGCGGCACGATCTGCGGCAGCTCTCCGCCAGTGTGGTGCGCGCGCGCGAAGACGCGCGCCTGCACCTCGCGCGCGAATTGCACGACGAGCTTGGCCAGCGGCTCTTGGGGCTCAAGCTCGAGCTGTCCAGCCTCGATCCGGCTTGCGGCACGGCAGCTTACGCTGAACGCGTCGCCGCGATGCTCGGAACGCTTAGCGACACCATGACGGCGGTGCGCCGCATCGCCGCCGACCTGCGCCCGCTGATGCTCGACGACCTGGGCTTGAACGCTGCAGTTGAATGGCTGGCGCGCGACTCGGGACACCGCATGGGGATCGAGGTCGCGGTGCGCTCGAACGAAGCCGACCCGGCACTGAGCAAGGAGGCGTCGATCGCCGTCTATCGCATGGTGCAGGAAGCGCTGACCAACGTTGCGCGCCACTCCCACGCCACCGAAGTTCGCATCGAGTTGCGCGAAGCCAGCCGCGAACTGATCTTGACGGTGCTCGACAACGGCGTGGGCTTCGCCGTGGGCGCGACGCGCAAGGCGGGCTCGTTCGGTTTGTTGGGAATCCGCGAACGCGCCTATTTGCTGGGTGGCAGCCTGGAAACCGACAATCCGCTCGCCGGTGGCGCGCGCGTCACGGTTCGGTTGCCGCTGCGCCGCGCGCGCGAAGGCGAAGCAGCCAACGCAGCCGACGCAACCGAGGTTTGGGCGGCAACATGATCGACCCGACGCCCCGAGCTGAACTGCACTTGCTGCTGGTGGACGAACATACCGTCGTTCGCGAAGGATTGCGGCGCGTGCTCGAGGGCTGCGGCGAAGGCTGGACGGTGGTCGAAGCGGCGTCGGGCTTCCAGGCGCTGGAACGCCTGCGCGAGCAGGCTTTCGGGCTGGTGATCACCGACCTGTCGATGCCGGGCATGCACGGACTGGAGTTGATCCACCGCATCAGTAGTGTCCGGTTAAAAGTCGAACAAGATCAACTGGTTATCGGCGATGGGTGGATCAGGTTGGGATCGATCGGGCTGCAAGGCGCATGAAACCTCGGTTTTCTCGAAGACCGAGACCGACAAGATCTGTA
>JANOLA010000631.1:0-13495 GCA_031419535.1 Burkholderiales bacterium
TCATCGGCCACAGCGACCCGGTCTTGGACCAGTTGATCACCGTGTCCAGACTCGTCGTGACGAAGCCTTCTTTCAGGATGCCTTCAATGCCCATGATGCGTGCCCGCTCGAGTGCTCGACGCTGGGATCACTCCCAATCGAGAGCGCCCTTCTTCCAGTCATAAGCAAAGCCAACCACGAGGATCAGCAAGAAAACCATCATCGCCCAGAAGCCCACCGGGCCAAACTCGCGCAGCGCCACCGCCCAGGGGAAGAGGAAGGCGATCTCGAGGTCGAACAGGATGAACAGGATGGCAACGAGGTAGTAGCGCACGTCGAACTTCATGCGCGCGTCTTCGAAGGCTTCGAAGCCGCACTCGTAGGGGGAGTTCTTTGCCGCGTCGGGCCGGCGCGGGCCGAGCACGAAACCCAGCACCTGCGGCGCGATACCGACGCCGGCGCCGACCAAAATGAACAGAATTACCGGGAGGTAAGGTTCCAGATTCATGGTCGGTGATTGAGAAGGCGCGGGTGGTTGTTTCGATGGGATCCGACACTCCGCTTGCGGGGCGGCGTCGATGCGCAAATTCTTTTGGTGCCGACGGCGAGACTCGAACTCGCACAGCTTTCGCCACTACCCCCTCAAGATAGCGTGTCTACCAATTTCACCACGTCGGCGCTGCACCACGGTCGAGGTTTGGATCGCCTTGAAGGGCTCACCAAACAGCCGATGATTCTAACCACAAGACTTTGCATTCGAGCGCACTCGCAGCAGCGCCGAACGCTCGAGAACCGACCCGGCTTGCGCCGGCGCAAACCCACCCCTGCGCGCACTCGCGTGCAAACGCGAGGCGCGGCGTTGTTACTTCGTCGGGATCGCCCCAGCGCCCGAGGCCGCTGGAGCCGGCGTCGGCAGCACGGCCGTGCTCGGCGTGGGAACGCCCGTCGGGCCACCAGGCGGAATCTGCTCGGAGCCACTCGGTGCGACGCCTGAGGCGGCTGCCGCCGGACGGTCGAGAACGCTGCCGCCGCGCGACGGCGTGCGGTCGTTCGCCGTGTACGCCAGCGACAGCGTGCACACAAAGAACACGGCGGCGCACACGGCCGTGAAGCGCGACAGGAAGTTCGCGCTGCCGGTCGCACCGAACAAACTGCCCGACGCGCCGCTGCCGAACGAGGCGCCCATGTCGGCGCCCTTGCCATGCTGGATCAGCACCAGGCCGATCATCACGAGGGCCGACAGGATCTGCAGCGCCACGACGAGATTCATCAACACATTCATTCGATCGACTCCGAAGAAAACAATGCGCGGGCTCGCTGAGCCCTCACAAGCAAACGAAGGGCCGCTCCCGAGTTTGCTTGCCCCAAGGGCCACGTAGGGGCCCCTTCGTGGCCCTTGGGGCGGACGACGTATTTCGTCGGCCTGGGGGCGCTCATGCGGCGGCGCGGCAAATCGCGGCAAAGTCGCCGGCCTTCAACGAGGCGCCACCGATCAGGCCGCCGTCGATGTCGGGCTGCGCGAACAACACGGCCGCGTTATCGGCCTTCACGCTGCCGCCGTACAAAATCTTCATTTCACCGGCCTTCGCCGATGCCGCCGCGAGCTGCACGCGCAGCAGCGCATGCACGGCCTGCGCCTGCTCGGGCGATGCCGTTTTGCCCGAGCCGATGGCCCACACCGGCTCGTACGCCACGACCACCTGAGAAATGCAATGCGCCAGCGTGTGAATCACGGCCGACAGTTGGCGTTTCACGACCACGTCCGTCTGACCGGCTTCGCGCTCAGCGAGCGTTTCGCCCACGCACACGATCGGCGTGAGATTGTGCGCGAGCGCGGCCTTGGCCTTGTCGGCCACGAGCTGATCGCTCTCGTGGTGCAGCGCGCGCCGCTCGGAGTGGCCGACGATCACGTAGCGGCAACCGAACTCTGCGAGCATCCCCGCGGCCACTTCACCGGTGTAGGCACCGGCCTCAAACGCCGAACAGTTCTGCGCGCCCCAGGCGATGCCCGCGCCTTGCAATGACAAGGCCACTTCTCCGAGGTAGGGGAACGGCGCGCAGACCGCCACTTCGGCGACCCAGGGTCCGGCGGCTTTCAGACCGGCAAGCATTGCAGCGTTCGCGGCATGGCTGCCGTTCATCTTCCAGTTGCCGACGACGAGTTTGGAGCGTTTCACGCCTGGGCCTTGCGTTGCATGACGACGCGCCTCACCACGTCAACACGAGCTTGCCGATGTGCTGGTTGGTCTCCATCAGCGCATGCGCCGCCGCCGCTTGCGCGGCAGGGAACACCTGATAGATCACCGGCTTGACCTTGCCGGACTCCAACCACGGCCAGACTTTTTCTCGCAGCGATTTCGCGATCGCGCCCTTGAAGGCAATCGGCCGCGGGCGCAGCGTCGAGCCGGTGATCGTGAGGCGCTTGCGCAGCACGACGCCGGCGTCGATCTGCGATTCGATACCGCCTTGCACCGCGATGATCACGAGCCGCGCGTCTTCCGCCATGCACTTGATCTCGCGCGCTATGTAGTCACCGGCCACCATGTCGAGCACTACGTTCACGCCGCGCTTCTCGGTGATGCGCAGCGCTTCCTCGACGAAATCCTGGGCGCGGTAGTTGATTGCGTGGTCCGCGCCGAGTTCGATGCAAGCCTTGCACTTCTCGTCGCTGCCGGCCGTGGCGATCACCGTCGCACCGGCTGCCTTGGCCATCTGGATCGCGGTGACGCCGATGCCGCTGGTGCCGCCTTGAATCAACAGCGTCTCGCCGGGCTGCAAACGCGCCCGGTCGAAGACGTTGGACCAGACGGTGAAAAAGGTTTCGGGCAGGCTCGCCGCTTCGATGTCGCTCAGCCCCTTGGGACTCGGCAGACACTGAGCCACAGGCGCGGTGCACAGCTGCGCATAGCCGCCACCCGCCACGAGCGCGCAGACGCGATCGCCCAGCGCAAGTGCGGCGGCTTTCATCGCCGCGGCGTCGCCGCTGACGATGACCCCCGCGACTTCGAGGCCCGGCAAATCAGACGCCCCCGGCGGCACGGGATAGTGGCCCTTGCGCTGCAACACGTCGGGCCGGTTCACGCCCGCGGCCGCCACCTTGATCAGCACTTCACCGGCACCGGCCACCGGGTCGGGGCGCTGCACCGGGCGCAGCACTTCGGGCGCGCCGTAGCTCGAAATTTCGATGGCGTTCATGCGAGTCTCCTTGAGCCTGGGTCGTTGCTCAGATGCCTTCTGCCCTTACTCCTGGTGCGCCGGCACAGGCTGCGCGTCGCGGTCGAGCAAGGCCTTCATCGACAGCTTGACGCGGCCCTTCTCGTCCGTCTCGAGCACCTTGACCTTGACGATCTGGCCTTCCTTGAGGAAGTCGGTCACCTTCTCGACGCGCTGGTGCGCAATCTGGCTGATGTGCAGCAGCCCGTCCTTGCCGGGCATCAGGTTCACGAGCGCGCCGAAGTCGAGGATCTTCGTGATCGGGCCTTCGTAGACCTTGCCCACTTCCACTTCCGCGGTGATCTCTTCGATGCGCTTCTTCGCGTAGGCGGCCTTGTCGCCGTCGGTCGAGGCGATCGTGATCGTGCCGTCTTCGCCAATGTCGATCGTGGTGCCGGTCTCTTCGGTCAGCGCGCGGATCGTCGCGCCGCCCTTGCCGATCACGTCGCGAATCTTCTCCGGGTTGATCTTCATCGTGTACAGGCGCGGCGCGAACTGCGAGACCTCGGTCTTGGACTCGCCCATCGCCTCGACCATCTTGCCCAGAATGTGCAGGCGCGCTTCCTTGGCCTGCGCCAATGCGACCTGCATGATTTCTTTCGTGATGCCCTGGATCTTGATGTCCATTTGCAGCGCGGTGATGCCGGTCGTCGTGCCCGCGACCTTGAAGTCCATGTCGCCCAGGTGATCTTCGTCACCCAGGATGTCCGTCAGCACGGCGAAGCGGTTCGCGTCCTTGATCAAGCCCATCGCGATGCCGGCCACGTGGGCCTTGAGCGGCACACCGGCGTCCATCAGCGCGAGGCAGCCGCCGCACACCGAGGCCATCGACGACGAGCCGTTGCTCTCCGTGATTTCAGAGACGACGCGCATCGAGTACGGAAAGTCGGCCTGGCTCGGCAGCACCGCGACGAGCGCTCGCTTGGCCAGTCGGCCGTGGCCGATTTCGCGGCGCTTCGGTGTGCCCACGCGCCCGGTTTCACCCGTGGCGAACGGCGGCATGTTGTAGTGCAGCATGAAGTGTTCGGTGAACTCGCCCGCGAGCGCGTCGATGCGCTGCGCGTCGCGCGCCGTGCCCAGCGTCGCGGCCACCAGCGCCTGCGTTTCGCCGCGCGTGAACAGGGCCGAGCCGTGAACTCGGGGCAGCACGCCGTTGCGGATTTCGATGGCGCGAACGGTGCGTGTGTCGCGGCCGTCGATGCGCGGTTCGCCGGCGAGGATTTGGCTGCGAACAATGCGTGCTTCGATGTCGAAGAGCATGCCCTCGAGCTTGACTTCGTCGAACGCCGCGCCCTGCTCTTGCAACGCCACCTTGGTCAAGGCGTAGGCCTCGCGACACGCATGGGTGCGCGCCTGCTTCGAGCGAATCTGGTAGGCGGCACGCAACGGGCCTTCCGCGACTGCCGCGACTCGGGCAATGAAGGCTTCGTCCTTGGCGGGCGCGGCCCAGTCCCAGGCCGGCTTGCCGGCGTCACGCACCAGGTCGTGGATCGCGTTGATGGCGATGTTGCCTTGCTCGTGGCCGAACACCACGCCACCGAGCATGATCTCTTCGCTCAACTGCTGGGCTTCGCTTTCCACCATCAGCACGGCCGCTTCGGTGCCGGCGACGATCAGCTCCATCTGCGACGTCGCGAGCTGCGTCTTGCCTGGATTGAGCACGTACTGGCCGTTGACGTAACCCACGCGCGCCGCGCCGATCGGGCCATTGAATGGAATGCCGGAGATCGCCAGCGCCGCGCTGGCGCCGATCATCGCCGCGATGTCGGCCTGAACTTCAGGGTTCAGCGACAGCACGTGAATGACGACCTGCACTTCGTTGAAAAAGCCGTCCGGGAACAGCGGGCGCAGCGGCCTGTCGATGAGGCGCGACGTGAGCGTCTCCAGCTCGCTGGGACGGCCCTCGCGCTTGAAAAAGCTGCCGGGAATCTTGCCTGCGGCGTACGTCTTCTCGATGTAGTCCACCGTCAGCGGGAAGAAGTCTTGCCCGGGCTTGGCGTTCTTCGCGGCCACGACGGTGGCGAGGATGACGGTGTCTTCAATGTTGACAAGCACGGCGCCGCCGGACTGGCGTGCGATCTCGCCGGTCTCCAGCGTGACCTTGTGTGAACCCCATTGGAACGTCTTGGTGATTTTCTTGAACATGCTCATTTGCATTTCTCCGGTGAGGGCTGGCCGGCCAATGGCGGCTCAGCGGGTCGGGACAACCGGACTTCGAGGCGAGATGCCATTCCAATGGTGTTCGGCTCGGAACATCGATGGAATGACACAGCGGCGCGACGACTTGGAAAGATTCCGGTGGTCGAAAGAGGAACCTGCGCTGGCGAATTCCAGACAGGTTCCATCGTGCGAGCTCGCGCGCCGTTACTTGCGCAAGCCCAGTTTCTGGATCAACGCCGTGTAGCGCTCAGCCTCGGTTTCCCTGAGGTAGCTCAACAGGCTCTTGCGCCGGTTCACCATCTTGAGCAGACCCCGCCGACCATGGTGGTCCTTCAAGTGGGTTTTGAAGTGCGGCGTGAGTTCGTTGATGCGGTCGGTCAGCAGTGCGACTTGCACTTCGGGCGATCCGGTGTCGGTGGTGCTGCGCGCGTTGGCCTTGACGATTTCGGCCTTGCGTGCCGTGGTGGCGGTCATACTCGTTTCCTGCTTGAGGGGAACCGAGCACCCAGCGCCAGAGATTGGCAACGGGGCACCGCGGTTCCGATGGATCACTTGCGGAAACCGGTGAAACCGACCGGCGCCGTGCTGGCTCTCGAACCTTGGCCGCCCGAGAAGCGCGCGATTATAGGCCCAGCTCTCGCGCCAGCCGTTGCACGCCTTCGGTGAGCCGGCTCGGCTCACGCGTGGCGAAGCACCAGCGCAGCCAGCCTTCGCCCTGCGGCCCGAACGCGGCGCCCGGCGCCAGGCCGAGCCCGGCTTGCGCGACCAGGCGTTTCGCGAACGCCAGCGAATCTCGCTGCCCTTCGACCCGAAAGAACGCATACATGCCGGCGTCGGGCATCGCGATCTCGATGCCAGGCAACGCGGCGAGCTGCGGCACCAGCGTGTCGCGGCAAGTTTTCAGGCGCTGCACCAGCGCTGGAACAGACTCATCGGCCCGGGCCAGTGCCGCCACGCCGGCACGCTGCACGAAGGTCGGCGCGCACGACGTGTTGAACTCGATCAGTTTGCCGAGCGCGCCCATCGTGTTCACCGGCGCGACCAGCCAACCGAGGCGCCAGCCCGTCATCACGAAACTCTTCGAGAAGCTGTGCGCGACGATCAGCCTGTCGTCGGGCGAGGCGACGTCGAGAAAGCTCGGCGCGCAGCGCTGCCCGGCCACGTAGTAGAGCCGCTCGTAGACTTCATCGGCAACGATCCAGGTTCCGGTGCGCCGGCAGTGCGCGAGCAGCGCCTCTTGCTCGGCCCGCGTCAGCGCCCAGCCGGTGGGGTTGTTCGGCGCGTTGACGAGCAGCACCCGCGTCTTGGGCGTCACTGCGTCGAGCAGGCTTTGCAAGTCCAGGCGCCAAGCTCCCGCCTGGGCACGCAGCGGCACGGGTTTCACCACGGCACCCAGAATCTCCGGCTGCGCCGTCAGGTTCGGCCAGATCGGCACCACCGTCACGACTTCATCGCCCGGGTCGAGCAGCGCCTGCATCGCGAGCATCAGCGCGTTCACGCCGCTCGACGTGACGGCGATGCGCTCCACTCCCACCGGCCGGTGCAGGCCGCTCACATACTCGGCGAGCGCCTGGCGCAGCTCGGGCAGGCCGAAATTGTGCGCGTAGAAGGTCTCGCCCGCGGCGATGGAACGCGCCGCAGCCTCGCCGATGTAGGCCGGCGTGACTTCATCGCTTTCGCCGAACCAGAACGCGAGCACATCGCTGCGGCCGATGCCGGCGTTCGCGACTTCGCGGATTTTCGATGCGGGCAGCTCCTCGATCGCGCGTCTCATGCTGGGTTTCCTGATTCCGGGGGCATTTCGGTGGACATGGTGGACATGTCGATCAGCGGCCAGCGCGGCTTCACGTCGAATCCGTAGTGGGCCGACGCCGCCTCGACGCCGCGCTGCAACCGCATCGCCGCGGCCAGCGCGATCATCGCGCCATTGTCGGTGCACAGCTCGAGCTCGGGGTAGTGCACTCGCGCGCCGCGCTTCGCGCAGGCAGCGTCGAGCTGCTCGCGCAAGCGCCGGTTCGCGCCGACGCCGCCGCTCACGACCAGTCGCGACAGGCCGGTTCGCTCCAGCGCGAGCAGCGACTTGTGCACAAGCACGTCGACGATCGCACATTGGGTGGCAGCCGCCAGGTTGGCGCGATCCTGCTCGCACACCGCGTTGCCGAGCTTCAAGGCCTGGGTGCGCACCGCCGTTTTCAGGCCGGCGAAGGAAAAGTCGAGCGTTGCGCTCTTCAGCAGCGGACGGGGCAGGCTGAACGCATTCGCATCGCCGAACTCCGCGAGACGCGCCAGCGCCGGCCCGCCGGGGTAGCCCAGACCGAGCAATTGCGCCGACTTGTCGAACGCCTCGCCGGCGGCGTCGTCGATTGTTTCGCCCAGCAGCTCATAGCGCGCCACGTCGTCGACCCGCATCAACTGCGTATGCCCGCCCGAGACGAGCAGCGCGATGAACGGGAACTGCGGCGCATCGCGTGACAGAAACGGCGACAGCAAGTGCCCTTCGAGGTGGTGCACGCCCAGCACCGGGCGCTTCAGCGCCGCGGCGAGTGAACACGCAAAGCCCGCGCCGACGAGCAACGCGCCGGCAAGGCCGGGGCCGCGCGTGTAGGCGACGACATCGATCGCCTCCAGCGCGACGCCGCACTGCGCAAGCACTTGGCGCGTCAGCGGAATCACACGCCGGATGTGGTCGCGCGACGCCAGCTCAGGCACCACGCCACCGTAGGCACCGTGCATCTCTACTTGGCTGTGCAGCGCATGCGCCAGCAGCTTCGGTGTTGCCATGCCCTCGCTGCGCACCAGCGCCACGCCGGTCTCGTCGCACGAGGTCTCGATGCCCAGGACGTTCATCGGTGAATGCCGATCGCCGCGCCGCGCCTCATCAACCGCCGCCCTTCTCCTTGGCATGGTTGATCGAATACTTGGGGATCTCGATCACCACGTCGCGCTGCGTCAGGATCGCCTGGCACGACAGGCGCGAATTCGGTTCCAGGCCCCAGGCGCGGTCGAGCAGATCTTCTTCGCTTTCGTCGAGTTCACCCAGCGACTCGAAGCCTTCGCGCACGACCACGTGGCAGGTGGTGCAGGCGCAGCTCATTTCGCAGGCGTGTTCGATGTCGATGCCGTTCTCGACCAGCGCCTCGCAGATCGACGTGCCGGAATCGGCCTTGATTTGTGCACCGGCCGGGCAGTACTCGGCGTGCGGCAGGATCTTGATGACGGGCATGTGGCGGGCTCTCGGTCAGACGTCGTCAATCCGTTTGCCCGCGAGGGCGCGGTGGATGCCGCGGTTCATGCGCAGCGCCGCGAACTCTTCGGTGCCTTGGGCCAGAGCGTCGACGCCGGCGTCGATCCGGTGATGGTCGTCGCTTTCGCGCACATTGCGCACCGCGCCCAGCAGCGCTTCGATCGCCTCGCGCTGCTCGGCGCTCAGCAGGTCGCCATCGGCGCGCAGCGCGGCGTCGGTGGCCAGCACCAAACGCTCGGCCTCGACGCGCGACTCGCGCAGGCTGCGTTCGCGCATGTCGCCTTCGGCCGACGAGAAACTGTCGGTGAGCATGCGCGAGATGTCGTCGTCGCTCAGGCCGTAGCTGGGCTTGACGCTGATCGACGCCTGCACGCCCGACGTCAACTCTTGCGCGCTGACGCTCAGCAGCCCGTCGGCGTCGACCTGAAAACTCACCCGCACCCGGGCCGCGCCGGCGACCATCGGCGGGATGCCGCGCAGCTCGAATTTGGCGAGCGAGCGGCAATCGGCGACGAGTTCGCGTTCGCCTTGCAGCACGTGAACGGCAATCGCCGTCTGGCCGTCTTTGAAGGTCGTGAAGTCCTGGGCACGCGCGGTGGGAATCGTGCTGTTGCGCGGAATGATTCGCTCGACCAGACCGCCCATGGTTTCCAAGCCGAGCGAGAGTGGAATCACGTCCAGCAGCAACAGCTCCTCGGCGCCGGCGTTGCCGGCGAGTGAGTTGGCCTGGATCGCCGCGCCGAGTGCCACCACTTCGTCGGGATTGAGGTTCGTCAGCGGCGGCTTGCCGAACAACTGCGCCACCGCCGCTTGCACCATCGGCATGCGCGTCGAGCCACCGACCATGACGATGCCTTTGACGTCCGCCTTGTCGAACTTGGCGTCGCGCAACACCTTGCGCACGGCGCCGAGCGTGCGTGCCAGCAGCGGCTGCGAAAGCGCCTCGAATTGATCGCGCGTCACGCGCTGCGAAAGCTCGGGCCCGTTCGTCAACGGACACGCCAGCGTGGCATGGTCGGCGGAGGAAAGTTTCTCTTTCGCGGCACGCGCCGCGACCAGCAGCGCACGCTTGTCTTGCGGCGTGGTCGCGCTCTGGCCGGAACGCTGCAACGCGGCTTCAGCGAGCGCGGCGTCGAAATCGTCGCCGCCCAGCGCCGAGTCGCCGCCCGTGGCGATGACTTCGAACACACCCGCCGACAAACGCAGCAATGAGATGTCGAAGGTGCCTCCGCCGAGGTCGTACACCGCATACAAACCCTCGCTGCCATGTTCGAGGCCGTAGGCGATGGCCGCAGCGGTGGGCTCGCTGATCAGGCGCAGCACGTTCAGGCCGGCGAGCTGCGCCGCGTCTTTGGTCGCCTGGCGCTGCGCGTCGTCGAAATACGCCGGCACCGTGATCACCGCGCCGAACAGCTCGTCGTCGAACGTGTCTTCGGCGCGCTGGCGCAGCGTGGCGAGGATCTCGGCCGACACTTCGACCGGGGACTTGTCGCCCGCGACCGTGCGCAGCTTCAGCATGCCGGGCGCGTCGACAAACTCATAGGGCAGGCGCTCGCGCCCTGCGACGTCGGACACACCGCGGCCCATGAAGCGCTTGACGGAAACGATGGTGTTGCGCGGGTCCAGCGCGGCGTCGGCCAGCGCGGCCGCGCCGATCTGGCGCTGGCCCTGCGCCAGGTAGCGCACAGCGGAGGGCAGGATCACGTGACCGTGGGCGTCGGGCAGGCATTCGGCGACACCGTGGCGTACCGCGGCCACCAGCGAATGCGTCGTGCCCAGGTCGATGCCGACCGCGATGCGGCGCTGGTGCGGGTCGGGTGCGCCGCCGGGTTCGGAGATCTGGAGCAAGGCCATCGCTCTATTGTCCCAAGGCCTCGAGGCGGGCGTCGATGTCCTGCGCAAAGCGCTCCAGGAACATGAGGGCTCTCACCTCTTGCGCTGCCGCAGCGGCGTCGCGGCGCACGTCGAGCAGGTCGTGAATGCGCTGCAATGCCGCGGTGCGCTGTGCCGCCAGGTTTGCCGCCAGAGCTTCGATCTGTTCGGGAGTGCGCGCATCGTCGAGCGCTTCGCGCAGCTCCATCTGCTGCATCAGGAAGGCGGCGGGCATCGCCGTGTTGGTGTGTGCGTCGATGCGCTGGCCCAGCAGTTCGCAAAGGTAGGCGGCACGCTGCACGGGTTCCTTCAGGCGCTCATACGCTTCGTTGACGCGCACGGCCCATTGCAACGCGATGCGTTGCGCGGCGCCACCTTGGGTGGCAAAGCGATCGGGATGGGTCAACGCTTGCAGGCTGCGCCTGCGTTCGTCGAGCTCGGCGCGGTCCAGCGCAAAGGCGCGCGGCAGAGCAAACAGCTCGAAGTCATCGCTGTCGAGCTTCATGGCGCAGGCGCCAGGCGCTTCTCGTAAAACACGCTGGTGCCGTTGTCGTCGTAGCCGCCGAAGGCCGGGCGCTTCACGTAACCGCCGCGCTCGTACAGGCGCAGCGCTTCGGGCTGAAGCTCACCTGTCTCCAGCGTGGCGAGCGCAATTCCCGCGCTACGCAGATGCTGCTCGAGGGCCTCGAGCAGCATCTGCGCGAGGCCTTGGCCACGCGCACCGGGGCGCACGAACATGCGCTTGATTTCGCCGTACGCCTGACCGGCGGTGTCAGGCTCGGCGGGCATGATCCGCACCGCACCGCAACCCACCGCCTCGCTTTCGCGGCGCGCCACGAGGAAGTGCACCTGTGGCGAAAGCAGCGCCTGCACGTCGAGGATGTGGTTCTGGTCCGGCGGGTACAGCCGCGCCAGGTAGGCGTCGAGCTCGGCCAGCATCGCGCGGATGTCCGGTTGATCGGGGTTTTCGGCGCGGATGACGATGGCGGAAGCGGCGGACATGGGCAAGAAAAAGCGCGGCTCAGCGGCCGCGCGGGTGCTCTGTGCGGCGGCGGCCTGGACGTGGGCTATACGCGGAACGACTCGCCGCAACCGCAGCGGTCTTTCTCGCGGGGGTTGTGGAACTTGAAGCCTTCGTTCAGGCCTTCGCGCACGAAGTCGAGTTCGGTGCCATCGAGGTAGGGCAGGCTTTTCGGGTCGACCAGAACCTTCACGCCATGCCCTTCGAAAACGATGTCTTCGGGAGCCAGGTCGTCGGCGTATTCGAGCTTGTAGGCCAGGCCCGAGCAGCCCGTGGTCCTGACGCCCAGGCGCACGCCGACACCCTTGCCGCGTTTGCTGAGGTAACGCGTCACGTGACGCGCGGCCGCTTCGGTGAGTGTGACAGCCATCTCAGTGGGTCAGACCACTCTTGGCCTTGTAGTCGTTGACAGCCGCCTTGATCGCATCTTCAGCGAGGATCGAACAGTGAATCTTGACGGGCGGCAAAGCCAGTTCCTCGGCGATGTGCGAGTTCTTGATCGTCAGCGCTTCGTCGAGCGACTTGCCCTTGACCCATTCGGTCACGAGCGAACTCGAGGCGATGGCCGAGCCGCAGCCGTAGGTCTTGAATTTCGCGTCTTCGATCAGGCCGGTCACGGGATTCACCTTGATCTGCAGCTTCATCACGTCGCCGCAGGCGGGTGCGCCCACCATGCCGGTGCCCACCGTGTCGTCGCCCTTTTCGAACGAGCCCACGTTGCGCGGATTCTCATAGTGGTCAACGACTTTTTCACTGTATGCCATGGTGTTTCTCCAACTTGTGTCTTCGGTTTCAATGTCAGTGCGCGGTCCACTGGATCGTGCTGATGTCGATGCCGTCCTGGAACATCTCCCACAGCGGCGACAACTCGCGCAGCTTGGCGACGCGGTCTTTCAGCGTCACGATCACGTAGTCGATCTCTTCTTCCGTCGTGAACCGGCCGATCGTCATGCGCAGGCTCGAATGCGCCAGTTCGTCGCTGCGCCCCAGCGCGCGCAGCACATAGCTCGGCTCCAGGCTCGCCGAGGTGCACGCCGAGCCGGAAGACACGGCGATGCCCTTGATGCCCATGATGAGCGACTCGCCCTCGACGAAGTTGAAGCTCATGTTCACGTTGTGCGGCACGCGCTTTTCGGCGTGGCCGTTCAGAAAGGTCTGCTCGATTTCCGACAAACCCTTGATGAGGCGCTGCTGCAGCATGCGGATGCGTTCGCACTCGGTGCCCATTTCCTCGCGAGCGATGCGAAACGCCTCGCCCATGCCGACGATCTGGTGCGTGGGCAAGGTGCCCGAGCGCATGCCGCGCTCGTGGCCGCCGCCGTGCATCTGCGCTTCGATCCGCACCCGCGGTTTGCGGCGCACGAACAGCGCGCCGATGCCCTTGGGGCCGTAGGTCTTGTGCGACGCGAGGCTCATCAGATCGACGGGCAGTTTTTGCAAGTCGATCACCACCTTGCCGGTGGCCTGCGCGGCGTCCACGTGGAACATGATGCCGCGCGCGCGGCACAGCGCGCCGATCGCGGCAATGTCCTGAATCACGCCGATTTCGTTGTTGACGAACAGCACCGAGACCAGAATCGTGTCGGGCCGGAGCGCCGCTTCGAGCCGCGCCAGGTCGACCAGGCCGTCTTCCTGAACGTCGAGGTAGGTCACCTCGAAACCCTGGCGCTCGAGTTCACGCATCGTGTCGAGCACCGCCTTGTGCTCCGTCTTCAGCGTGACCAGGTGCTTGCCGCGCGTCTTGTAGAATTGCGCCGCGCCTTTGATCGCCAAATTGATCGACTCGGTGGCACCCGAAGTCCAGACGATTTCGCGCGGGTCCGCGCCCACCAGCTGCGCCACCTGCTCGCGGGCCCGCTCTACCGCTGCTTCGGCCTCCCAGCCCCAGGCGTGGCTGCGCGACGCGGGGTTGCCGAAGTGCTCGCGCAACCAGGGAATCATCGCGTCGACGACGCGTTGGTCCACCGGGCTGGTAGCACCGTAGTCCATATAGATCGGAAAGTGCG
>JANOLA010000632.1:0-1851 GCA_031419535.1 Burkholderiales bacterium
TCTCCGGCGGCGGCTCGGCCACGGCTGAGCGCGGAAGGCCAAGAAACGAAGCAACACCCAACGCAGACGTGTTGGCGAGAAACTTGCGACGCACCAGTCCGTCACCACTCTTTGCATTCAGAGTCTTCATGGTCCGCCTCCTTCGCTGATCGGCTGGTTCAACGGACTGTTTGCTTTCCGTTTCAGCCGCGGACTGGGCAAGTCCAGTCTACACCTCCGCGCACCGTCGGCTGACAGAACACGCGTGGTTCGCAGGACCTGACCACAACCAGGGCCAGGTCCATGCGCGGCCCGTCCCTGCCATCCGGGGCGGGGTTTGCCTGTAGTGCATGGCGCACCAAGCTGGCTAGACTGGTCGCCTTTGCCCTTTGCGCACCGCCGCGGGTCGCCGCGGTCAGCGCTCCCAGACAAGAAAAGGAGTCGCACGTGAACCCACTGATTCGAAGCCTGACGTCGATCTCGGCTGCCGTTGCCGGTGCGAGTCTCTTCCTCGCCGGGGCCGCGTTTGCCCAGGAAGAAGAGAAGGTGCTGAACGTCTACAACTGGTCCGACTACATCGCCGAAGACACGATTCGCAACTTCGAAAAAGAAACCGGCATCAAGGTCCGCTACGACAACTTCGACAACAACGAAATCGTGCACGCCAAGCTGGTCGCCGGCAAGACGGGCTACGACATCGTCGTGCCCTCCTCCTACTGGGCGAAGATTCAGGCCGACGGCGGGCTGTTGATGAAGCTCGACAAGTCGCGCATTCCCAACACGAAGAACCTCGACCCTTCGCTGCAAGAGCAGCTCGCCAAGCTCGACCCCGGCAACCAGTTCCAGGTGAACTGGTTGTGGGGCTTCACCACAGTGGGCATCAACGTCGACAAGGTCAGGGCCGCCCTGGGCAGCACGCCGATGCCCGACAACGCCTGGGACCTGGTGTTCAAGCCTGAGTACATCTCGAAGATGAAGAGTTGCGGGGTGAGCTTCCTCGACTCGGCCACCGAAGTCATTCCCGCCGCGTTGCACTACCTGGGCAAGCCGGCGTATTCGAAGAGCCAGGCCGACTACGCAGGCGTGGGCCCGCTGCTCAAGGCGATACGCCCGCACGTCACGCTGTTCAGCTCGTCGGGCTACATCAACGACATGGCCAATGGTTCGATCTGCCTGACTCTCGGTTGGTCGGGTGACATCAACATCGCCAGGCAGCGCGCGATTGAAGGCAAGACCGGCCAGAACATCCAGGCGCTGATCCCGCGCACCGGCGGCGTGCTGTTCTTCGACGTGATGGTGATTCCGGTGGACGCGCCGCATCCGGGCAACGCGCACAAGTTCATCGACTACATCCTGCGCCCCGAAGTGCACGCGGCCATCACGAACAAGGTGTTCTACGCGAACCCGAACAAGGAGTCGCGCAAGTTCATCAAGTCCGAAGTTGCCAGCAACCCGACCGTGTTTCCGAGCGACGCGGACATGAAGAAGATGCAGGCGCCCGACGCGCTGAGCAACGACATCCGGCGCACCATGACGCGGCTGTATACGGGCTTCAAAACGGGTCTGTGAGATGAGCGAGGCTGCCGCGACGAAGTTCCTCGCGATCGAGGATGTCGTCAAGGACTTCGGCGGCGGCGCCGTCGCGGTCAACCATGTCAGCCTGGACATCGCCAAGGGCCAAATCTTCGCGCTGCTCGGGCCGTCGGGCTGCGGCAAGACGACGCTGCTGCGCATGCTCGCCGGGTTCGAGACGCCGAGCTCCGGGCGAATTCTTCTCAACGGGCAAGACCTGGCCGACATTCCGCCTTACGAGTGCCCGATCAACATGATGTTCCAGAGCTACGCGCTGTTCCCGCACCTCACGGTGTGGGA
>JANOLA010000633.1:0-3543 GCA_031419535.1 Burkholderiales bacterium
CGACGAACTCGCGCGCGACATCGCCGATTCGAACTCGAGCCACGACTTCGGCAAGGACATCATTCCCAAGCTGGTGCGCGAAGGGCACGCGTCGGCGCACCCGTTCTCGCTGAGCTGCGTGGGCTCCATACCCGGCGAACAACCGTACTGGCGCGACGTGGGCACGATCGACGCCTACTGGGACGCGAACATCGACCTCACTGCAACGGTTCCGATGCTCGACCTGTACGACACGAGCTGGCCGATCTGGACCTACCAGCCGCAGCTTCCTCCGGCCAAGTTCGTGCACAACACCGATACGCGGCGCGGCATGGCGATCGAGGCCATGGTCTCGGGCGGATCGATCATCTCCGGCCATGTGTTCCGCTCGGTGCTGTTCTCCAGCGTGCGCGTGCACTCCTATGCCAGCGTCAACTGGTCGGTGCTCTTGCCGGAAGTGCAGGTGGGGCGCGGCGCGCGCCTGAACCGCACGGTCATCGACCATGGCTGCACGATCCCCGACGGCATGGTGATCGGCGAAGACGCGCAGGCCGACGCCGCGCGCTTCGAGCGCAGCGATAACGGCATCACGCTCGTCACGCGCGACATGCTGGCGCGCTTGAACGTGGCCTCATGAAAGTCTTGCATGTGGCCGCCGAAGTGTTCCCGCTCGTCAAGACGGGAGGCTTGGCCGATGTCGTAGCGGCGCTGCCGCGCGCATTGATGGCCGCCGGCGCCGACGTGCGCCTGCTGCTGCCGGGCCTGCCGCCGATCGTCGACGCGGTGCTGCACCAGCGCAACGTGTGCGACATCGGGCCGATGTTCGGGGCGCTGCGCATCAAGGTGCGCGCCGGCGTGTTGCCGTTCAGCCATGTGCCGGTGTACGTGATCGATTCGCCCTACCTCTACCGGCGCGGTGGCGGGCCGTACGAGGACGAGCACGGCGTCGAGTGGAGCGACAACCTGCAGCGTTTCGCGTTGCTCGGCTGGGTGGCCGCGCACCTGGCCGCCGGCGACATCGACGTCGGCTGGACGCCGCAACTCGTGCACGCCCACGACTGGCACGCCGCGCTGGCCTGCGCCTACATGGCGGCGCACCCCGGCACCACGGCGCCGAGCATCTTCACCGTGCACAACCTCGCGTACCAAGGCCTGTTCGCGCCGGGCGACTTCTCCCAGCTCGGGCTGCCGGCGTCGATCTGGGCGTCGCACGGCATCGAGTACCACGGCCGCATTTCGTTCATGAAGGCCGGATTGAAATACGCGCGGCGCATCACGACGGTGAGCCCGACCTACGCGAGCGAGATCGCGACGCACGAATTCGGCTGCGGCCTGGACGGCGTGATCCGCGGCCGCACCGGCGAGGTGTCGGGCATCTTGAACGGCGTCGACCGCGACGTGTGGAACCCCGGCACCGACAGCGCGCTCACCCACCGCTACTCGGCGCTCGATCTGCAAGGCAAGGCGAGCTGCCGCGACGCGCTGCGCGCCGAGTTCGGCCTCGAGCCGAACGTGGACGCGCCGCTGTTCGGCGTGGTGAGCCGCCTGAGCGGCCAGAAAGGGCTGGACCTGGTGCTCGCCGCCTTGCCTGCGTTGCTCAAGATGGGCGGGCAGCTGTGCCTGCAAGGCAGCGGCGACGCAGCGCTGGAAGCCGCCTTCCGCGCGGCGGCCAAGGCTAATGTCGGCCAGGTGGCGGTGCGCATCGGCTACGACGAAAACCTCGCGCACCGCTTGATTGCCGGTTGCGACGCGCTGCTCGTGCCCTCGCGCTTCGAGCCCTGCGGCCTGACGCAGCTCTATGCGCTGCGCTACGGCAGCGTGCCCGTCGTGCGCCGAGTGGGAGGGCTGGCGGATACGGTCGTGGATGCGAGCGCCCAGGCGCTTGAAGCCGACCGCGCCACCGGCTACGCCTTCGACGCGGCGACGCCGGCCGCGCTGGAAGCGGCCATGCAACGCGCCGTGCTGGCGTTTCGCGTGCCTGCCGTCTGGCGCCAATTGATGCTGCGCGGCATGGCGCAGGACTTTTCCTGGGGTGAGGCGGCGCGCAAGTACCTGGCGATGTACGAAGAACTCGCGCCGGTCGCGGGCGGGACGGTCCGAGCCGCTGCGACGCCGCAGTGATCCTGCCGCCAGGCTCGCGCGCCGCGGCTGCAACACGATGCCAGTGACCGACTGGCTGCACAACCTTCCCGTCGCGGCGACGGCCCTGCTCGTGATTGGCGCCACGCACCGGCTGTAAAGACTTTTCCGCGAGTTCACCCCATTCGGCGCCCACCCCCGTTCAACGCGGTATCCCAACCACGGAGCGCGCCATGCCGAACCGCCGATCGATCCTTCTCCGCGTCATTTATGCAGGCCTCTTGCTTCCCGGCCTGAGCGCCTGCGCCAACCCCCTCAGTGCAAGCCCGCCGCCATCCGGAACCTTGGCCGCCTACCGCAGCGAAGCGGAACTGAACGACGCGCTCGCGCGCTGGCGCAGCCAGGCTGAGAAGCTGCGCGGTGAGTCGCGACGCAGCAAGGGGGCAGGCGCCACGATGCTGAATGAAGCCGCACCGGCCACCGCGCCGATGGCGGCGGCCAAGAGTGCGGACAGCGCGGGGCAGAGCGGCATCGCGTCGGCCGCCGAATCCATCACCAACGTGCAAACCGCGGGTGTGGACGAAGGCGGCATCGTCAAGCGCGCGGGGGACCATCTGGTGATCCTGCGCCGCGGCCGGCTGTTCACGGTGCGCGTGGGCGGCGACGCGCTGCACCCGGTGAGTCATGGCGACGCCTATGCGCCGGGCAGCAATCCGCAGGGCGCGTGGTACGACGAGTTGCTGATCTCGGACTCCAGCGTCGTCGTGATCGGCTACTCCTACGCGCGCGGCGGCACCGAGATCGGGCTGTTCGACCTGAGCCGCGACGGCGCGCTGAGCTACCGTGCCACTTACCACCTGCGCAGCTTCGACTACTACTCGTCACGCAACTACGCGAGCCGGCTGGTCGGGCGCAAGCTCGTGTTCTACACGCCCACGCTGTTGCACCCCTGGGGTCAGCCGCATGCGCAAGTGTTTCCTGCCGTGCGGCGCTGGCATGGCGACGCGGTGGCGAGCAGCTTCGAGCGCATCCTGCCGGCGACGCGCGTCTACCGCACCGACGATGAGTTCGACCCGTACCAGCCGCTCGCCCTGCACAGCGTGACCTCGTGTGACCTGGGCGTGCCCTCCAGCACCAACCTGCGCTGCGAATCGAGCGCGGTGCTGGGGCCCGCGGGGCGCGTGTTCTATGTTTCGCAAGGCTCGGTGTATGTATGGACGAGCGGTGCATCGCGCCGGCCGGTGCTGCCGCAGATCTATCCGCCGTTGCCGCAGCCGGCCGTAGCGCCGTTGTCAGCGGTGTTTCGCATTCCGCTGAATGGCGCGGCGCCCAGTGCGATCAAGACCGCGGGCGTTCCGATCGACCAGATGTCGTTCCTGGAAGACGAGCGCGGCTACCTGAACGTGCTGGTGCGCGAAGCCGGCGCGGGCGAGGGCATGTGGGGCAGCGAGTCCACGCGCGGCGGCCTGGCGCTGTTGCGCGTGC
>JANOLA010000634.1:0-3423 GCA_031419535.1 Burkholderiales bacterium
CAGGGCGAGCACCAGGCGCTGCTTGCGATGGACGAGACGCTGCTCGATATCGAACGGCGCTTCGGCGGCTGAACCCGCCCGAGGCGAGCCGCCTCAGGCTCATGAGTCAATGTGGCTTTGCCACTTGACTCATACCCCCTCGGGGGGCGGCGGCGTTTGCGCCGCCTGGGGGCGCTCTCAGCGCGGGCGCGTCAGTTCAACTGCGTCACGAACTTGGTGTTCAGATACCCGTCAAAGTTCTCCAACCCGCCCTCGCTGCCGTAGCCGCTGTCCTTGATGCCACCGAACGGCGTCTCGGCCACCGCCATGCCGAAGTGGTTGATCGACACCATGCCCGCTTCGATGCCGTTGGACAGCACATGCGCGTTGCGCGTCGAGGTCGTGAAGACGTACGAGGCCAGGCCGAACGGCAGGCTGTTCGCGCGCTTCAGCACTTCGTCGATCGTCTTGAAGCGCACCATGCCGGCCACCGGGCCGAACGGCTCTTCCGTCATCAGGCGGCTGTCGTCGGGGATGTCGGCGATCACGGTCGGCTCGAAGAAATTGCCTTCGCCCGGCAAAGCCTTGCCACCGGTGAGAACCGTCGCGCCGCGCTGGTGCGCGTCGTCGATGAAGCCAGCCACGGCCGCGACGCGGCGGCGCTGCGCGAGCGGGCCCATCTTCGTGTCGGTGGCCAGGCCGTCGCCGACCTTGACCTTCTCGACCTTGGCGAGAAACCGCGCAACGAACTTGTCGTAAGCGCCTTCTTGCACGTAAAAGCGCGTCGGCGAAATGCACACCTGGCCAGCGTTGCGGAACTTGAATGGTGCCAGCATGTCGGCCGCGGTGTCGATGTCGGCGTCGTCGCAGACGATCACCGGCGCGTGGCCGCCGAGCTCCATCGTGCAGCGCTTCATGAGTGAGCCGGCCAGGCCGGCGAGCTGCTTGCCCACCGCCACGGAGCCGGTGAACGAAATCTTGCGCACGATGGGCGAGCGGATCAGGTAGTCCGACACTTCGCTCGGCACGCCCCAAACGATGTTCAGGCAGCCCGCGGGCAGGCCGGCGTCATGGAACAACTGCGCCAGCGCGACGACAGCACTGGGCGAATCCTCCGGCCCTTTCAGGATGATCGTGCAGCCCGCGCCGAGGGCCGCGGCGATCTTGCGGATCGCCTGGTTGAACGGAAAGTTCCACGGCGAAAACGCGGCGCACACGCCGATCGGTTCGCGCAGCACGAGCTGGCGCACGGCATCGTTGCGCGGCGCGATCACGCGGCCGTAGATGCGCCGGCATTCCTCGGCGCACCACTCGGCGTGCTCGGAACAGGCGTTGACTTCGCCCACCGCTTCGGCGAGCGGCTTGCCCTGGTCGCGAACGATGTTGCGGCCGATTTCCGCGGCGCGCTCGCGCGCCAGTTCGGCGACTTTTCGCAGCACCTTGCTGCGCTCGATCGGCGAGCTGCGGCGCCAGGTTTCGAACGCGCGCTGGGCGCTGCTCAAGGCCTTGTCCAGGTCTTCGCGGCTCGCGTGCGGCAGCTTCGCGATCACCTGGTTTGTCGCCGGGTTGAACACGTCTTGCTCGCGGCGGCCGCCGCCGGAGATGAACTGGCCGTCGATGTAAAGGCTGAGGGTGGGGTACATGGTTCGCGGGGTTGGGTGAACGGGGCTCGCCTGTGGGCGGGCGGCTGGAAATGCGAGGCGACGATGCTACCCGCTCGTCGCTTTCCTTGTTGGGGGGCAGCTCCTATGGTAACGGTGCGCTCAAGGCAGCGCGCCGCCCGGGGCCTCCGACGTGGTAGCCTGACCGCATGCACTCCAGCGAAGACCTGGACCGCTGGCGGCTGACGCCGCCGCTCGGCCGCTCGCCGCTGCGCGACGCGATCGGCCGCCTCACTCGCACACCGGAACCCGAGTTGCTGCCCGGTCTGATCGAACAAGCGCGCCTCGGCCCTCTGCAGGCCCAGCAGGCGCGGGCCTTGGCGCTGCGCATCGCGCGGGCGGTACGCGAGCGCAGCCTGGGCGCGGGGCGCGCGGGCATCGTGCAAGGGCTGTTGCAGGAGTTCGCGCTCAGCTCGCAGGAAGGCGTGGCGCTGATGTGCCTGGCCGAGGCGCTGCTGCGCATTCCCGACGCCGCGACGCGCGACGCGCTGATCCGCGACAAGATCGCCCCCGGCAACTGGCAGCAGCACCTCGGCCAGAGCCCGTCGCTGTTCGTCAACGCCGCCGCGTGGGGCCTGCTGCTCACCGGCAAGCTGGTCGCGACGCACAGCGACGCGGGCCTGTCCGCCACGCTGCGGCGTGCGGTCGCGCGCGGCGGCGAGCCGCTGGTGCGCCAGGGCGTGCTGATCGGAATGCGCCTGATGGGCGAGCAATTCGTGACCGGCGAGACGATCGAAGAGGCGCTCGGAAACGCGCGAGCGCGCGAAGCGCAGGGATTCCGCTATTCCTACGACATGCTCGGCGAAGCCGCGCTGACCGGCGCCGACGCGCGGCGTTATTTCGCTGCCTACGAGCAGGCGATCCACGCCATCGGCGCGGCCTCCGGCGGGCGCGGCATCGAGGGCGGGCCCGGCATCTCGATCAAGCTGTCTGCTCTGCACCCGCGTTATGCGCGCGCCCAGGTCGAGCGCGTGCAGGCCGAGCTGTACCCGGCGCTGCTGCGGCTCGCCTTGCTGGCGCGGCGTTACGACATCGGGCTGAACATCGACGCCGAAGAATCCGAGCGGCTCGAACTCTCGCTCGAGCTGCTGCAGCGCCTGTGCTTCGAACCCGAACTCGCGGGGTGGCAAGGCATCGGCTTCGTGATCCAGGCGTACCAGAAGCGCTGCCCGGCGGTGGTCGACTTTCTCGTCGACCTGGCGCGGCGCAGCCGGCACCGCCTGATGGTGCGCCTGGTGAAGGGCGCCTACTGGGACAGCGAAATCAAGCGCGCCCAGCTCGATGGCCAAGACGGCTACCCGGTGTACACGCGCAAGAGCCACACCGACGTCGCCTACATCGCTTGCGCGCGCAAACTGCTCGCCGCGCCGGACGCGGTGTTCCCGCAGTTCGCGACGCACAACGCGCACACGCTGGCCGCCGTGTACGCGTTGGCGGGACCCGATTTCACGCCCGGCCAGTACGAATTCCAGTGCCTGCACGGCATGGGCGAGCCGCTCTACGAACAGGTCGTTGGTTCCGTGGACGCGGGCAAGCTCGGCCGCCCGTGCCGCGTTTACGCGCCGGTGGGAACCCACGACACGCTGCTGGCGTACCTGGTGCGCCGGCTGCTGGAAAACGGCGCCAACACGTCGTTCGTGAACCGCATCGCCGATCGTGGCATCGCGCTCGAAGAGCTGATCGAAGACCCGGTGCACACGGTGCAGGCGAATGCGGCGCGGGAAGCCGCACGGCTCGGCGCGCCGCACCCTGCGATACCGCTGCCGCGCGATCTGTACGGCGC
>JANOLA010000635.1:0-9603 GCA_031419535.1 Burkholderiales bacterium
TCGACGACATAGAAGGCGTCGGCCGCGACCGCTTGCCACGGCCCCCAGTCAGCGTGAGGCCACTGGACGCGCAGCCTCGCGCGCGTGGCCGCGCCGAGGCCGAAGTGCATCCAGCCGAGCTGCCCGCTGGCGTGGCCGCCGCCGACCGTCAGCTCCTGCCGAATGATGCGCGTGCCGAGGTCCACTTCGACCCAGGCGCCCACCGCATCTCGGTTCGCGCCGGCCTGCTTCAGCCGCAGTTGCAGCCAATGGCCCATCGGCAGCGGTTTGTCGGCGCTGCCGGCACCGACGTTGCGCCACAACTGCGCCTTGTCCCAGCGGTTCACGACCAGCATGTCGAGCAGGCCGTCGCCGTTCAAGTCCACCAGCAGGCCGCCGCGGCCGCGCTTGAAGCTGGCGATGCCGGCTTGCTGGCCGACCTCGACGAAACGGCCGTCGGTCTGCTGCAACAACAGGTTGTTCGGATCGAGCGTCGCGAAGTCGGGCATCGTCGAAACGTTGCCCTTGACGATGAACAGGTCCACCAAACCATCGTGGTTGACGTCGGCGAACTGGGCGTGCCAGGCGGTGGACGGGTGCACGTCGCCGCCGACATAGGGGCGATGAGCGGTGACGCCGCGCTTGTACGCAATGTCCACGTAGGTGGGCTGGCTCGCACCGCCTTGCAGCGTCTGCAGCTTGTTGTCGGACATGCTGGTGAGAAACACCTCGGGCAAACCGTCGCCGTCCAGGTCGTGGCTGGCGATGCCCATGCCCCAGATCTGCAGCGGCTTCCAGCCCATCGCTTCGGTGTAGAGCGTGGGCGCTCGGCCGGGTGCGAGTTTCCACAACTGCTCCTGCCCGCCTTTGTAGTACTCGCGGTCGTTGCTGACGCGCAAGGCCGGCTCGCCGCTGCGGTTCCAGTCCGAGAACAGCATCGACAGCGCGCAATGGCCGGAGGTGAGCGGCACGGGATCAGTGAAACCCAGCCCGTTTGAGGCCGGCCGCAGCAGCAGGCCCGGCGTGCAGCTGCCCCAGGGAAACTCCGGCTTTGCACGGTCGACATAGGTGCCGATCGCGAACGTGGGCCAGGCCGCGCCACGCTCCCAGGTGGCCGAGAACGCGGTGTGCCAGTGGTTGCCGCTGCGCAGGCGCCAGCTGTCCGTGGCGCGCTTGAACTTGCATTGGCCCAGGCCCTGAAACACCTGTACCTCGCCGACGCGAAGCACCACGAGATCGAGCTGGCCATCGCCATCGACGTCGAGCGGGTAGGCGCCGATCGCATTCGTCAGCTCCAGGCCGGAGCGTTCTTCGGAGAGCTTGACGGGCGCGCCGCGCGCACTGCGGTTGCGATAGAACTTGGCCTTGTTCACGCCCGCGGTCACGTACACCTCGGGCAGGCCGTCACCATCGCAATCGAAGGCGGCGACGCCGCCTCCCACCATGAACTCGGCCTCGCCTTCGAAGCGCACTTGGAGCCCGGCGAGATCGGTTTCTTCGATAAAGCGCGGGGCGGGTGGGAGCGGCTGCGCGGCCAAGGGCCCGCTCAGCAGCACGCTGGCACCGAGCCAACAGGCGCACAGCTTCAGCGGCATGGTTGTGGTCGCAGTCATGATGACCGCAAAGGGCGATGGGCCAGAAAGACCGGACCTGCCAGCCCACGTCGCTTGCAGTGCTTCACATCAAAGGTCGCGCAGCAGCTGCTTGCGCTTTTCCTGGTATTCGGCTTCGGTGATCAGGCCGTCGTTGCGCAGTTTTTCCAGCGCGCGCAGGCGTTCAGCGACGCCTCGGTAGATCTCCTCAGCGCCCTTGGCGGCGGCCGCGGCGGGAAGAGTGGGAAAAGTTGGCGCAGCTGCCGCCGGGTCGCCACTCACGCCGAGTGCGACCCAGTCGGCGCGCAGCTGGCGCCCGCTGCCGGCGACGACTGCAAGCCTGACCTGGCGATCCACCGGCTGGGCTCGCTGGCCGGGTTCGAACGCGATCAACGTGCCGCTGCCTCGGAATTGCGATTCGAAGTCGCGCCGTGCGAGGCCGACGATCAACTGCAGCTGGCCGTCGCGCAGGAAGATGCGCGCCGTCGTCACCGCACGCGACGCCAATGGACCGAAGAAGCCGAACTGGTCGCTGACGGCAAAGCTCACGTCCTGCTCGGCGCTTGCCCGGCCGAGCGCAGCGGCCACCGGCGCGGTGATTTCGTCGAGCTGCTTCGAGCTGAACAGCGCTTCGCTTGGGGTATCGACCCATTGCACCTGTTCCAGCGCCGCGCGCAGCCTGGCCGGTGCGATCGTCACCGGATGCTGGTTCAGCGCGGCGCCGCTTTCGCGCGTCTCGATCCGCACGAAGCTGTAGCGCCCGGTGTAGACGTAGGCCACGACTTGCTTGTCGGCCGAAGTCGGCAGAATGCGCACGGCATGGCCCAGAGGCGGGGTGCCTACGTCGGGCTGCGCCAAGGCCGCGCTCAAGGCGATTGACAGCGAAGCACCGAGCGCGGCGCGAGTCAGATGTTGCATCGGGTCTCCACAGATTCTGGCTTGCTCGCGCGAAGTGGAAATACTACCTCGGCGCCATCATCCAACCGCTCGAGCTGTTGTGCTTGCTGGGTAACTACCTAGGGCGCGGAGCCCGGCTCTGCCTTGAGCCCACACCGATCGTTCTGTATATTTGCCGCAAGAACGATGATTGACTTTGGCCGCGCACCGAGCCGGCCGACCCAGCCCCCAGGAGACAACCGATGGCAGACGTGCAGCTGCGCGGCGTTTCAAAATCGTTCGGCGATGTCTCGGTACTGCGCGACGTGAACCTGCACATTGCAGACGGCGAGTTTGTCGTCTTCGTCGGGCCGTCGGGCTGCGGCAAGTCGACGCTGCTGCGGGTGATCGCCGGGCTCGAAGACATCACCTCGGGCGAACTCACGATCGGTGGCGAACGCATGAACGACGTGCCACCGGCCGAGCGCGGCATCGCGATGGTGTTCCAGTCGTACGCGCTGTACCCGCACATGACGCTCTACGACAACATGGCGTTCGGCCTCAAGCTCGCCGACCTTCCCAAGAACGAGATCGACGCCGCGGTGCAAAACGCGGCCAAGACGCTTCACATCGAACACCTGCTCGACCGCAAGCCCAAGGCGCTGTCCGGCGGCCAACGCCAACGCGTCGCGATCGGCCGGGCGATCGTGCGCAAGCCGAAAGTGTTCTTGTTCGACGAGCCGTTGTCCAACCTCGACGCTGCGCTGCGGGTGCGCATGCGCTACGAGTTCGCGAAGCTGCACGAACATCTGCAGACGACGATGGTGTACGTCACGCACGATCAGGTCGAGGCGATGACGCTCGCCGATCGAATCGTCGTGCTCTCGGCGGGGCGGGTCGAGCAGGTCGGTGCGCCGCTCGAACTCTACGAGTACCCGGTGAACCTGTTCGTGGCCGGCTTCATGGGCTCGCCCAAGATGAACCTCCTGGCGGGCGAAATCGTCGAGGCAGCGGCAGCAGCCGCGCAGGTGCGGCTGAAGTCGGGCGCGACGATCCGCGTCGAAGTCGATGCTTCAAAGGCCAAACCGGGCGATCCGGTCACGCTGGGCATCCGGCCCGAGCACTTTGCCCCCAACGCAACTGCGAACGCGATCGACGCAACCTTGACATTTCTCGAATCCCTGGGCAGCACCACCCACGCATACTTCGCCTACCCCGGGGTGGAAGATGCATTGACCTGCGACCTCGGCGGCCACACTACCTTGGTCGCCGGTGACGTGCTGAAGATCGGCATTCCCGCCGACTGCTGCCACTTGTTCGACGCGCAAGGCAATGCCTTCAAGCGCCATTTCAAGATCCCGGAAAAACGTGCCGCATGAGCGGACCCTGTTCCGATTCACAAGGAGTCACCATGAAAGCTTCCACATTCCGCAAACTGGTCAGCGCATCCGCCGTTGCCGCCGCCTACGCCGCTACCGGCCCTGCACTCGCGCAGGGCAGCGCACTGCTCGTCTGGATCAACGGCGACAAGGGCTACAACGGCCTGCAAAAGGTGGGTGACGAGTTCACCAAGAAGAGCGGCGTCAAGGTAACGGTGGAACACCCGGAAGACGCGCCAGGCAAGTTCCAGCAAGCCGCTGCCGCCG
Organism: Burkholderiales bacterium; assembly: GCA_031419535.1. GTDB lineage: Bacteria > Pseudomonadota > Gammaproteobacteria > Burkholderiales > Burkholderiaceae_C > JAEMQF01. Next base: position 4,094 of record JANOLA010000635.1, read on the forward strand.
GCAAGGGCCCCGACGTCTGGTGCTGGCCGCACGACCGCATGGGCGAGTGGGCGAAGTCGGGCCTGATCGTTCCGGTGAATCCCTCCGCCAAGGTTCGCGGCGAAGTGGAAGATACCGCTTGGAAAGCGTTCGGCTACCAGGGCAAGACCTGGGGCTACCCGATCTCGGTCGAGGCGATCGGCATGATCTACAACAAGGCGCTCGTGAAGACGCCGCCGAAGACGTTCGACGACGTGATCAAACTCGACAAGCAGCTTTCGGCGGGCGGCAAGAAGGCGATCCTCTGGGATTACAACAACACCTACTTCACTTGGCCGATCCTCGCCGCGGGCGGCGGCTACGTGTTCGGTCGCGACGCCAAGGGCGAACTCGACCCGAACAAGGTCGGCGTCAACTCGCCCGGCGCGGTGAAGGGTGCCGAGCTGCTCGCCGGCCTGATCAAGAACGGCCAGATGCCCAAGGGCTCGGGATACGCCGAGATGGAAGCCGCCTTCAACAAGGGCGACGTCGCGATGATGATCACCGGCCCGTGGGCGTGGGACAACCTGAAGAAGAGCGCAATCGACTTCGGCGTCGCGCCGATTCCCGACGTCGCCGGCAAACCCGCCAAGCCCTTCGTCGGCGTTCTCGGCTGCATGATCTCGGCACCCAGCAAACAGAAAGACGTGGCCAAGGAATTCATCGAGAACCACGTCATGAAGGTCGAGGGCCTGAAGATGATCAACGCCGACGTTCCCCTGGGCACGCCGGCCAACAAGGCCTTCTTCAAGGAGCTCGCCGAAAACCCGAACATCAAGGCGACGATGGAGAACGCGCGTCGCGGCGAACCGATGCCGAACATTCCGGAGATGGGCAAGTTCTGGTCGTCGATGGCCTCGGCGCTGGAGAACATCAGCAACGGCCGCCAGCCGCCGAAGGAGGCGCTTGACGCCGCCGCGGCACGCATGACCGGCAAGTAGGCCGCGACAAGGCCGCTGAGCTGCGGGCCCCAGCGGCTGCATCGCGCCGACACCATGAAGAAGTCCGCCTGGGGGCGCCTGCTCAAGTGGCCGTTGACGCTTGCCGCTGCGCTGGCCTGCCTGTACTTCGTCTGGCTCATCTACCTGAAGGGCCAGCCGCTGTGGGCGGTGTTTGCGCTTGCGCTGTTCGCTCTAGCCTTCTTCGTCTACCTCAGCCACATCGCCTTCGCCTACCGTTACCTCTTCCCCGGCCTGGCAGGCATGGCGGTCTTCGTCGTGTTCCCGATCATCTTCACGATGCAGATCGGCTTCACGAACTACTCCTCGGCGAACCTGCTTTCGTTCGAGCGCGCCAGTGCCTATCTGCTCGAGCGCTTCCAGCCCGGCGAGGGCAGCGCCTACGCGTTCACCGTCCACCCGGACGGCGCCGAGTTCCGCCTGCGTCTGATGCCGAAGGACGCCGAGGACGACCCCGACAAGACTGCCGAACTCCAGGCGAACAGCTACGTCACGCCGGCACTGGCCTTGATCGCCCCCACGCCGCCCGATGAAATCAAGGCCGTCAGCCTGAAGCAAGCGAGCATCACGCTGACCGAGCCGTTGTCGCTGGGCGAGGTGATCAAGCGGCGCGAAATCCTGTCGAAGCTTCGCATTCGCCTGCCCGACGGCGCGCTGCTGAGCTACGCCGGCGTGCGCGAATTCTCCCCGCTGGAGGCTGTCTACCAGCCGGTGGGCAAGGATGAACTGAAGGAGGCGAAAACCGGCAAGCTCTACCGCGCCAACCACGACACCGGTTTCTACGAAACCTCGGAGGGCGAGCGCTTGCAGCCGGGCTTCAAGGTCGGCATCGGTTTCGGCAACTTCGGCCGCATGATCAACGACCCGGAATTCAGGGGCCCGTTCTTCAAGATCTTCGTCTGGACGGTGACATTCGCCGGCTTGACCGTGCTGTTGACGCTGGCGGTCGGTTGCACCTTGGCGGTCGTCCTCAACTGGGAGGCGCTGCGTTTTCGCACCGTCTATCGCACGCTGCTGTTCCTGCCCTATGCGGTGCCGGGCTTCATTTCGATCCTGGTGTTCAAGGGCCTGTTCAACCAGAACTTCGGCGAAATCAACCTCGCCCTGAACGCGCTGTTCGGCATCAAGCCGGCGTGGTTCGCCGATCCCTTTCTTGCCAAGGTGATGATCCTGCTCGTCAACACCTGGCTCGGCTACCCGTACATCATGGTCCTGTGCACCGGGCTGATCAAGGCGATCCCGGCCGACCTGTACGAGGCTTCGGCGATCGCCGGCGCCAAGCCGCTCGACAACTTCTTCAAGATCACCGCGCCGCTGATCATCAAGCCGCTGATGCCGCTGCTGATCGCGTCGTTCGCGTTCAACTTCAACAACTTCGTGCTGATCGCCCTGCTCACCAACGGCCGGCCGGATTTCCTGAACACGCGCGTGCCGGCCGGAACGACCGACATTCTGGTGTCGTACACCTATCGGATCGCGTTTCAGGATTCGGGGCAGAACTTCGGCCTCGCCGCGGCGATCTCGACGGTGATCTTTTTCATGGTCGCGCTGCTGTCGATGGCGAACCTGAAGCTGTTGCGCGTCAACCAGCCCGAGGGGAAGTAATCCATGGCAGTCGTCGTCGGCAAGAGCCAGAGGTGGCGCATCGTTGCGGCGCACGTGGGGGTGCTTGTTTTCATCGCGCTGATCACGTTCCCGCTGCTGGCCATCATCTCGATCTCGCTGCGGCCGGGAAACTTCGCCACCGGCAGCCTGATCCCCAGCGAGATCAGCCTCGAACACTGGAAGCTCGCACTCGGCATCTCGTATCAGGCGGCCGACGGCAGCCTGGTCGAGCCGCCGTTTCCCGTGATGCGCTGGCTCTGGAACTCGATCAAGATCGCTGCCATCTCGTCGTTCCTGATCGTGGCGATCTCGACCACCGCGGCCTACGCATTCGCTCGATTGAAGTTCCGTTTCAAGACGCAGATCCTGAACTCGATGATGCTGCTGCAGATGTTTCCCGCGGTGCTGGCGCTGGTGGCGATCTTCGCGATCTTCGAGACGATCGGCGAGTACGCGTCGTGGCTCGGCGTCGAGACGCACGCCGGGCTGATCCTCGCGTACCTGGGCGGCGTGGCGATGCACATCTGGACGATCCGCGGCTACTTCGACACCATTCCGGTGGAGATCGAAGAGTGCGCGAAGGTCGACGGCGCCACGCACTGGCAGGCGTTCCGCTACGTGCTGCTGCCGATGGCGGTGCCGATCCTGATGGTGGTGTTCGTGCTCGCCTTCATCGGCGGCATCATCGAGTACCCGGTCGCGTCGATCCTGCTGCGCCAGGAAGCCAATCTGACGCTCGCGGTGGGCTCCAAGTACTACCTGTACGAGCAGAAGTATCTGTGGGGCGACTTCGCCGCCGCGGCGGTGCTGTCCGGCCTGCCGATCACCTTGGTGTTTCTTGCCGCGCAACGCTGGATCGTCTCGGGCCTGACGGCCGGCGGCGTGAAGGGCTGAGGCACACCACACGATGGCAACTCGCCGCGTTGCGCTCTGGGGTATCGGCCTCGCCGCGCTGCTGGCCGCGCTGCTGGCGGGGCTGCCGAGTCTCAATCGCAAGGCCGACGCCCCGGCCGGCGTCGCCGGAAGCTTCGCCGACAACCCGATCGTCTACTTCGTCATCACCGACCGCTTCTTCGACGGCAACCCGGCCAACAACGGCGCTTACGGTCGCAGCCGCGAGAGCAAGCCCGAAGAGGACGTCGGCAGCTTTCACGGCGGCGACCTCGCGGGTCTGACGAAGAAGCTCGAAGAGGGTTGGTTCAGGCAGCTCGGCGTCAACGCGATCTGGATCACCGCGCCGTACGAGCAGGCGCACGGTTGGGTCGTCGGCGGCCAGAAAGAGTTCAAGCACTACGCGTATCACGGCTACTTCGCGCTCGATTTCACCAAGCTCGACCAGAACATGGGCACCCCCGACGAGCTGCGCGCCTTCGTCAAGGCGTCGCATGCGCAAGGCATCCGCGTGCTGCTCGACGTCGTGATGAATCACCCCGGCTACGGCGACCTGCGCACGCTCGCGGAATACATCAAGGAGCCGAAGAGCGACAAGAAGGTCGGCATGCTGTGGTCGGGCTGGGAGCAGGCGAAGCTCGGCGACTACCACAGCTACATCGACTACAACGACCCGGCGTGGCTGCAGTGGTGGGGGCGCGACTGGGTCCGCTCCGGGCTGCGCGGCTACGACGAGGGCGGCCGCGACGACCTGACCGCCCAGCTCGCCTACCTGCCCGACTTCAAGACCGAGCAGGCCAAGCCCGTGGGCCTGCCGCCGCTGCTCGAGGCCAAGGCCGACACGCAGGCCAAGCAGTTGCCCAACGCCACCGTGCGCGACTACCTCGTCGCCTGGCTCTCGCAATGGGTGCGCGACTACGGCGTCGACGGTTTTCGCGCCGACACCGTCAAGCACGTCGAACCGCAGTCGTGGGTCGCGCTGAAGAAGGCGAGCAGCGACGCGCTCGCGGCGTGGAAAGCGGCCAACGCCGGCGAGAGAATCGACAACGCGCCGTTCTGGATGACCGGCGAGTATTGGGGCCAGGGCATCGAGCGCAATGCGATCTACGACGCCGGCTTCGACAACATGATCAACTTCGACTTTCAGGCGCGCGCCGAGGCCGCCGTCGGCAGCGCACTCAATGCTGCCGAGCTCGACCGCATCTACGCCGACTACGCCAAGGTGCTGGCCGCGCCAGCCACGCACAACGTGCTGTCGTACCTGAGCTCGCACGACACCAAGCTGTTCGAGCGCAGCCGCCTGGTCGACGCCGGCAGCGCGTTGCTGCTCGCGCCGGGCGGCGTGCAGATCTACTACGGCGACGAAACGGCGCGCCCGCCGGGTCCGGCACCGGCAGGCGACAAACAGCAAGCGGCGCGTTCCGACATGAACTGGGCGCAGCCCGACGCCGCAACGCTCGAGCATTGGCGCACGCTCGGGCAGTTCCGCAAGCGCCATGTCGCGCTGGCGCGTGGCGCGCATGCCAAGCTCGGCGACGCGCCCTACACGTTCAGCCGCACGACAGGCAACGACAAGGTGGTCGTCGCGCTTGGCGCGAAGGGCAGCGTGACGCTGAAGGTCGGCGATGTGTTCCCCGACGGCACAGCGGTGCGCGACGCTTACGGCGGGTCCAATGCGAAGGTCGAAGGCGGCACCGTCACGCTGACGCCGCATGCGCGCGGCGTCGTCTTGCTGGAACAACGGCAATGACGGCGTGGGTGGTGCGATCGCGGCGCTTGGGCCGCTTCCGCGACCTGGGGCGCGCGGCAGTCTGCGCGCTCGCGCTGCTCGCGGCCTGCGGCGGCGGGGGTGGTGGCAGCGGCGGCGGCACGAGCTTGCTGCCGCCGCTGGACCCGAGCTACCGTGCCAGCGGCAAAGCGAGTGCCGGCGACGTGTTCGTGCACATGTTCGAGTGGCGCTGGACCGACATTGCTCGCGAGTGCGAGCTGGTGCTCGGTCCACGCGGCTACAAGGCGATCCAGATTTCGCCGCCCTCG
>JANOLA010000636.1:0-15482 GCA_031419535.1 Burkholderiales bacterium
TCACGCCGCCGTTCCAGATCGACGACGAAAACCTGTCGGAGACGGTGCGCCTGACCCACCGCGTGCTCGACCTGCGCCGCCCGACGATGCAGCGCAAAATGATGCTGCGCTACCGCGTGGCGATGTAAGTGCTCAAGTACCTCGACGTGAACGGCTTAATCGACATCGAAACGCCGATGCTCACCAAGAGCACGCCCGAGGGCGCGCGCGACTACCTGGTGCCCAGCCGAGTGCACCCGGGCGAGTTTTTCGCGCTGCCGCAGTCGCCGCAATTGTTCAAGCAGTTGCTGATGGTCGCGGGGTTCGATCGCTACTACCAGATCGTCAAGTGTTTCCGCGACGAAGACCTGCGCTCCGACCGGCAGCCCGAGTTCACGCAGATCGACATCGAGACCTCGTTCCTCGACGAGGAAGAAATCCGCACCATGTTCGAAGGCATGATCCGCAGCACCTTTGAACACGCGATCGGCGTGAAGCTGCCACCGTTCCCGGTGATGCAATACGCCGATGCGATGGCACGCTTCGGATCCGACAAACCCGATCTGCGCGTCAAGCTCGAGCTCACCGAGTTGACCGACGTGCTCGCCGATGTCGACTTCAAGGTGTTCTCGGTGCCGGCCAAGACGCCTGGCGGGCGCGTCGCCGCGCTGCGCATTCCCGGTGGCGGCGAAATGAGCCGTGGCGAGATCGACGGCTACACCGAGTTCGTGAAGATCTATGGCGCCAAGGGCCTGGCCTGGATCAAGGTGAACGACGTCGCCAAAGGCCGCGAAGGGCTGCAATCGCCCGTCGTGAAGAACCTGCACGACGCCGCGCTCGCGCAAATTCTGAAACGCACCGGCGCGCGCGACGGCGACCTGCTGTTCTTCGGCGCCGACAAGGCGAGCGTCGTCAACGACGCGTTGGGTGCCCTGCGAGTCAAGGTCGGCCACAGCGACTTCGGCAAGGTACGCGGCCTGGTGCAGGGCGAGTGGGAACCGCTCTGGGTGGTGGACTTTCCGATGTTCGAGTTCGACGCCGCCGCGCAGCGCTGGAACGCCGTGCACCACCCGTTCACCGCGCCGAAAGACGGCCATGAAGACTGGCTCGAGAGCGACCCGGGCCGCTGCATCGCGAAGGCCTACGACGTGGTGCTCAACGGCATCGAGCTCGGCGGCGGCTCGGTTCGTATCCACCGCGAAGAAGTGCAGAGCAAGGTGTTCCGCGCGCTGCAGATCGGTGCCGAAGAAGCGCAACTCAAATTCGGCTTCCTGCTCGACGCACTGCGCTACGGCGCACCGCCGCACGGCGGCATCGCGATCGGGCTGGATCGGTTCGTGATGCTGATGACGGGCGCGGAGTCGCTGCGCGACGTGATCGCCTTCCCCAAGACGCAGCGCGCGCAATGCCTGTTGACGAGTGCACCGAGCGGCGTCGACGAGAAGCAGTTGCGCGAGCTGCACATTCGCCTGCGCACGGCCCAAGCGAGCTAGGCGAACTGTGCTGGACACGATGAGCCCGGCGAAACGCGCCGCTCAGCGCCGGCCGCCGAAGATTCCCGAGTCGGTGCTGGTGGTGATCCACAGCGCCGAACTCGACGTGCTGCTGATCGAGCGCGCCGACCACCCCGGCCACTGTCAAAGCGTGACCGGTTCGAAAGACAGCTACAACGAAGGGCTCACCACGACCGCGGTGCGCGAGGTGGCTGAAGAAACCGGCATCGTGATCGGCTCGCCGCGCGTGCCGCACAACGCGCTGCGCGACTGGCACCTGAGCAACGTCTACGAAATCTACCCGGTCTGGCGGCACCGTTATGCACCCGGTGTCACGCACAACACCGAGCACGTGTTCGGGTTGCGCGTTCCGCGCGACGTGACGGTGAACCTGTCGCCGCGCGAGCATTTGCGCCATGCGTGGCTGCCGTGGCGCGAGGCGGCGCAGCGCTGCTTCTCGGCGTCCAATGCCGAGGCGATCCTGCACCTGCCGCGCTTCACCGCATGAGCCACGCGCCGTCCACCTTGCAAGGCGGGCATCTGTTGCGCGTGGCCACCTACAACATCCACAAAGGCGTGCGCGGCCTGGGCCCGCGCAAACGCCTGGAGATTCACAACTTGGTGCTGGGCATCGAAGCGCTCGACGCCGACATCGTGTTCCTGCAAGAAGTGCGGCATTCGCACCGCGCCGACGCGCGGCGCTTCCCCGACACGCACATCGGCTGGCCGCGCCTTCCCCAGGCCGATTACCTGGCCCCGGAAGGCTACGCGGTGGCCTACCGCACCAACGCGGTCACGCGCTTCGGCGAGCACGGCAACGCGCTGTTGTCGCGCTGGCCGCTCGGCGACGCCGGGCACCACGATGTCTCGGACCATCGCTTCGAACAGCGCGGCCTGCTGCACGTGCCCGTGAAGTGGCGCGAAACCACCCTGCACGCCGTGGTGGCGCACCTCGGCTTGATGCACTCCGGCCGGGTGCGCCAAGTCGAACGCCTGGCGCGCTTCATCGCCGCCGAAGTGCCGGCCGAGGCCCGCCTGATCGTCGCGGGCGACTTCAACGACTGGGGCGAAAGGCTCGACGCGCCGATGCGCCAAATCGGACTGGTGCGTGGCATCGTCGAGGGTGCGGCAAGCTCGCGGGTGAACACCTTTCCCTCGCGCGTACCGATATTCGCGCTGGACCGCATCTATACGCGCGGCCTGCGCTGCGTATCGACATCGGTGCCGCGCGGCGCGGCCTGGGCACGCATGTCGGACCACCTGCCGCTGGTCGCGGAGCTCGAACTGGCCTGAGAGCAACCGTGGAGCCCCTCGCACCACACCCGTTCATGCGCGGCCAAGCGCTGCGCCCCGATCACGGCCTGAAGCTGCTCAAGGGCGGCGAAGAGTTGTTCCCGGCGATGGTCGCGGCGATCGACGCGGCGCTGCACGAGGTGCTGCTCGAGACCTACATCTTCGACTTCGCACGCTCCGTGGTCACGGTGGCGCAGGCGCTGGAGCGCGCAGCAGCGCGCGGCGTGAAGGTCTGCGTCGTGATCGACGGCGTCGGCACCGACGAAATCCCGGCACCTTGGCAACAGCGCTGGGCCGCGGCCGGTGTGCGCTGGCGCATCTACAACCCGGCGAGCGGCTGGCGGCTGATGCTGCCCCGGCGCTGGCGGCGCCTGCACCGCAAGCTGTGCGTCGTCGACGGCGCTGTGGCGTTTTGCGGTGGCATCAACCTGCTCGACGACCATTTCGACCCGAACCATGGCGAGTTGTCTCGGCCGCGCCTGGACTTCGCGGTGCGCGTCACCGGCCCGCTCGTGGCCGACATGCACGACACGATGACGCGTTTGTGGTGGCGGCTGCAACTCGCGCGCGAAACGAGCAAGGCCGACTTCGAAGGCGCGCTTCACGCCGCGCGCGAAGCCGCCGCGTCGGGCGTGGACATGGTCGAAAGCCGCAGCGACGCCTCCGAGCTGTCGGGGCTGTCCGACATGCCCGACATGCCCGACATGCCAGATGGCGACTTCGCCGAGTCTCGACCGGGCCCCATGGCCGCGCTCGTGTTGCGCGACAACGTGCGCTTTCGGCGCCGCATCGAAGGCACGTACCGCCTCGCCATCGCCCAGGCGCGCAGCGAAATCCTGATCGCCAACGCCTACTTCGTTCCCGGCGTGCAGTTGCAGCGCGCCTTGCTGCGCGCGGCGCAGCGCGGCGTTCGCATCACCTTGCTGTTGCAGGGCCGCTATGAATACTTCATGCAACATCACGCGAGCCGAGCGGTCTACGGCGTGCTGCTGAAGGCCGGCATCCGCATCTATGAGTACGCGCCGAGCTTCCTGCACGCCAAGGTCGCCGTGATGGACGCGCGCGGCGGCTCGCTCGCCACGGTGGGTTCATCCAACCTCGATCCGTTGAGCCTGTTGCTGGCGCGCGAGGCGAATGTGTTCGTTCGCGACGACGCATTCGCCACCGAGTTGCGGGCCCATCTGCTTCGGGCCATCGAGGATGGGCACCGCGTCGAACCTGAAGCGCACATGAATCGGCCGCCGTTGACGCGGTTGTTGAACTGGGTCGCCTATGCGCTGATGCGCATTGCCATCTTCGTCATCGGCAAGCGCTATTGAACCAGCGACGCCGACACGGCGCTGACATGGTGCGGTGCCGTGGCTGAACCCCTCCCCCACGGATGTGGGAGAGGTTTCGCGCAGGGGCGCGGGCACAATGCCTCGAACGCCCGACGCCATGGACCGACACACCGCCGCGATCGACCAACGCATCGTTGCGCGCCCCGAACCGGGCGTGTGGATCGGCGCCGTGCGCCGCATCATCGGGCCGATCGCCCAGGTGGTGGAAAGCGAACACGGCGACACGATCGAAAACCACCCACCGCAGTACCTGGTCGCGATGTGGGCACCGTTGCGCAGCGAGGAAGCGTTCCTGCGCCGCTGGCCCGATGCGGTGTCGGTGGCCCAAAACGACCACGACTGCGCGCTGGCCGAGCTGCTGTGCAACCTGCCCGAAGGGGCGCGCCTGTGGGTCACGCCGCAAGAGATCGACTGGGCGGTGATTGCCGAAATCGCGATGCTCAGCGAAGGCAGCAAGTTCACGCCGGACCACTACCGCGAGATCGAGCGTTTCATCGCCGATGAACGCGCCGCGGCGTTGGCGACGATCAGCGCGAACTACACCGAGCACGAAACGGGATTCGAGGGCTTCCTGGGAACCTTGCAGTCGCCCCTCGTTTGACGAATCGTCAGCCTCGGGTGCAATGGCGCGGCGCCCGATCGCGACGCTGCCGAGGTGACGTTACTCGTCCTGCGCCTTGACGAACGAGCGCAACTGCATCGCCATGCGCGCCATCGACGCCTGGTGGATGTACATCATGTGGCCGGCTTCGAAGTAGTTGACGCTGATGTTCGCGGCCTGGGTCTCGCGCAGGCCCAGGTGGCTGAGCGTGTAGTCGGCCGCGGCGTGCGGCGTGGTCAGGTCGTAGAAGCCGCTCGCCACATAGACGCGCATGTGCGGGTTGGCCTGCATCGCACGGCGCAGGCTGGCGCCGACGTTGACATACTTGTTTTCGAAGTCCTTCCACTTCCACTTCTTCCACAGCGGCGCATGCACCACGTAGGGTGCATCGCTTTCGAACTTCAGCGCCCCGCGCAGCAGCCGGTTGATGCCCGCCGCGTAAGCGCCCGCCAGGTTGCTCATCGCGGCGTCGGCTTCGGGCTGCTCGCCGGCGTCGTCGCGGTCCAGCCCGACGAAGCGTGAATCCAGGCGCCCCACGGTCTGGCCGCGCTGGCGCAGCAGCTCCTTGCAAAAGCGCCCATCCAGCGGACGCAGGTCGCAACGCAGCACATAGTCGATGCCCAGGCCCGTGAAGCGCGCCACCTGCGACGCGATGCGCTCGCGTTCGGCGTTGGACAGGCGCGAACCCTGCATCAGTGCCAGACTGTATTCGGCGTTGGCGAAGGTTTCCGCCGCGGCGATCACTTCGCGCAGCGCCTTGCGCTGCATGTCGGGCGGCAGCGCGCGGTGGTACCACGCGGTGGCGGCGTAGCTCGGCAGGAACAGTGCATAGGGCAGGTCGTTCGCGTGATCGAAGCTGAGCGTTTGCATGTCGATCGCCAGCGACACCAGCATCACGCCGTTCAGATAGACGTCGTGCTTCTCCTGGAGCAGCTGCGACAGGCCGGCCGCGCGCGTCGTGCCGTAGCTTTCGCCAATCAGGTACTTCGGGCTGCCCCAGCGCTGATAGCGCGTCAGGTACAGGCGAATGAATTCGCTCACTGAATCGAGGTCGCGCTGGTACTCGTGGAACTCGGTGGCCTTCTGTGCGTCGAGCATGCGCGAATGGCCGGTGCCCACGGGGTCGATGAAGACCAGGTCACTGTGCGTGAGCAAGGTGTGCTCGTTGTCGCGCAGCGCGTAGGGTGGCGGCGGGGCGAGGCCGGTTTCGTCGGTCGCCACGACCTGCGGCCCGAGCAGGCCGAGGTGCAGCCACACGCTGCTCGAGCCTGGGCCGCCGTTGAAACCGAACGTCAACGCGCGCGATTGCGCGGGAACGCCCTTGAGTGTGTAGGCGATGAAGAAGAATTCGGCGCGCGCTTTGTCAGGCGTGGTGCCGGCGGCTGTGCCGGTGGTGTTACCGGGAGCCGTCTCGGTGCCATCTGTGTTCGGGATGTCGTTGTACAGCCGCAGCAACAGCGTGCCGCAAGTCGCCGTGTATTCGAGGGTGCGGCCACCGACGACCAGGGTGTGTTCGGTGCTGACGATCTGTTCGCGCGGTTCTTGCGCTGGGGCGGACGCGTTGGGCTGGTCGGCGGTCTCGGGCATGTGTGCTTGTGGTCTTGGAAACTGTCGTCGATGATGCGGGCAACGCAGCCCGCACTCTAACGCCATCGATGCGAAATTGCCCCCGCGATTTCCCCGTGCTCGCCGGCATCGACTTCACGAGCCGCCCGCGCCGTGCCAAGCCGATCACCTTGGCGCTCGGGCGCGGCGTGGCGGGCGGTGTGGTGCTGGAGCGGCTGCAGCTTCTGCCCGATTTCGAAGCCTTTGCCGCGTGGCTGCGTACGCCCGGGCCGTGGTTGGGTGCGTTCGACTTTCCCTTCGGGTTGCCGCGTGAGCTGGTGCTGCACCTGGGCTGGCCCCTGCGCTGGCCCGAGCTCATCGCCCACTACGCGGCGCTGCCGCGCGAACAAATCCGCGCAACGTTTCAGAACTTTTGCGACTCGCGCCCGAGCGGCGCCAAGTTCGCGCATCGCGCCTGCGACCGGCCGGCGGGCTCGTCGCCATCGATGAAGTGGGTGAACCCGCCAGTGGCTTTCATGCTGCATGCGGGGGCACCGCTGTTGCTGGACTCGGGGGTGGACCTGCCGGGCCTGCACGAGGGCGATGCGAACCGTGTGGCACTGGAGGGTTACCCCGGGCTGTTGGCGCGTGAGCTGATCGGTTCGCGCTCCTACAAGAGCGACACCAAGGCCCAGCAGGATGATGGGCGCCGCGATGCACGGCGCTCGATGATCGCCGTGCTGGAGCAGGGGCGAACCCGCCTTGGCTTGCACCTGGTGTTGAGCCGCGCTCAGCGCCTCGCGCTGATTGCTGACCCCGCCGCAGACCAGCTCGATGCCGTGCTGTGCCTGGTTCAAGCCGCTTGGTGCGCTGCGCGGCCCGACTTCGGCCTGCCCGCCCACGTGGACCCGCTGGAAGGCTGGATCGCGACCGCGGTCCAGAGCAACGCTGAATGCCACGCTGAATGACGCGTGAGCGTCGCAGCTGTTCGACAATGCGCCATGAACGGGTTCGCGCGTTGGTTCAAGTTGGGGGGCGCCGCGAAGCTGCGGTTGCGGCTGCTCGCGCTGTGGAAGCTGCTGAAGCATCCTCAGACGCCGCGCGCCGCCAAGTGGATCGCCTTTGCCGTGATCGCCTACGCGGTGAGCCCGATCGATCTGATTCCCGACTTCATTCCGGTGCTGGGTTTTCTCGATGAACTGCTGCTGTTGCCCTTGGGCGTCGCGCTCGTCGTGCGCCTGACGCCGAGCGCGGTGTGGCAAGACTGCCTGGCCCAGGCGCAGGCGTCGAGCGAGAAACTGCCGCGTCTGTGGTGGGGGGCGCTGGCGGTGGTGGCGACGTGGCTCATCGTGCTGGGGCTGTTTGCCGCGTGGCTGTTCACGCTGTTGGCCGCGGCATGAGGCGTGGCGGCCTCGCATCGTTGCTGGCGCTGCTGCTGATGCTCGCCGCCGCGGCGAACGCGGGTGAGCTGGTCAGCGGCACCGTGACTCGGGTCAGCGACGGCGACACGCTGTGGGTGCGGCCGGACGGTGTGCCCCGCGCGCACGCCAAGCCGCGTGCGGTTCGTCTGCGCGGCATCGACGCCCCGGAGAGCTGCCAGGCCTGGGGCCCGCAGGCCAAGGCCGCGCTCGAATCGCGCGTGTTGCACCGGCAGGTGCGAGTGCGCAGCCACGCCAGCGACGACTACCACCGCAGCGTCGTCACGCTCGACTTGATGGGCGAAGACATCGGCGCCTGGATGGTCGCGCAGGGCCATGCCTGGAACACGCACTTCCGCCAAGGCGCCGGTGCTTATGCGGACGAAGAGCAGGCGGCGCGGCGCGCGCGGCGTGGACTGTTCGCGGATTCGCAGGCGCTCGAGCCGCGCCAATTTCGCAAGCGGCATGGGCCGTGCCGCTGAGCAACCGTCGTCGGGCGTCGCCCTCACTTGCGCATCAAGGTGCTTTTGCCGAACAGGCTTTCGATCAAGTCCACGGCCAGCTCCGCGGTGCGGTTGCGCACGTCCAGCGCTGGGTTCAGCTCCATCACGTCGAGCGAGGCAAGCCGCCCCGTGTCGGCGATCATCTCCATGCACAGTTGCGCTTCGCGGTAGGTTGGGCCGCCGCGCACCGTGGTGCCCACGCCAGGGGCGATGTCGGGGTCGAGGAAGTCGACGTCGAAGCTGACGTGCAGATGGGTCTGCGCGTCGAGTGTCGCGAGCGCCAGCTCCATCGTGTGGCGCATTCCCATCTCGTCGATGTAACGCATGTCGAAGACGTCGAGGTCGGCTTCGTGCACCAGGCGTTTTTCGCCGTCGTCGACGCTGCGAATGCCGATCTGCCGCAGCGCCTTTGGGTTGAGCGCCGGCACCGCGCCGCCGATCTCGATCAGTTCCTCGGGTCCTTTGCCGCACAGGCAAGCCACCGGCATGCCGTGCAGGTTGCCGCTCGGCGTGAGCACGTGGGTGTTGAAGTCGGCGTGCGCATCGAGCCACAGCACGCGCAGTTTCTTGTTCGTTTCGCGACAGTGGCGCGCGACGGCGCTGATCGAACCGATCGCCAGGCAGTGGTCGCCACCCAGCAACACCGGCAGCCGGGCCGCGCGCAGTTCCGCATAAACGGCCTCATGCACCGTCTGGTTCCATTGCACCACCTGCGCCAGATGTCGGTAGCCGTTGATGGGCTCCTGCCAGGGGTTGGCGGGGCCGGACAGGTTGCCCAGGTCGGCCACGTCAAGCCCGTGGCGCGCGAGAACGGACGCGATGCCGGCCACACGCAACGCCTCGGGTCCCATGCTCGCGCCGCGCACGCCTGCGCCGATGTCGGTCGGGGCGCCGATGAGGCTGACGCTAACGCTCATTGGTGCAGCCTACGGCATGGGCCACAAAGGGCCCCTTCGTGGCCCATGCCGGTCCCGCCAGCGGGAATGAGCCCCTACGGGCGGCCGAGCGGGGCTCATATGTCGACCGCGAACTCGCCCGTCTGGGTCTGCGGCAAATCGAACCCGTATTCGCTCTCCAGGTGGGCCCACGCCTCTTCTGCACTTTCGACGAAGTGGAAAAGGTCCAGGTCTTCCGGGCTGATCATGCCGGTCTCGACGAGCAGGTCGAAGTTGATCAGGCTGGTCCAGAAGTCGCGCCCGAACAGCAGGATCGGCCGGCGCCGGCACTTGCCGGTTTGAATCAGCGTCATCGTCTCGAACAACTCGTCGAGCGTGCCGAAGCCGCCGGGAAAACACACCAGCGCGATGCTGCGCATCAGGAAGTGCATCTTGCGCAGCGCGAAGTAGTGGAACTGGAAGCACAGTTCGGGCGTGATGTACTCGTTGGGCGCCTGCTCGTGCGGCAGCACAATGTTCAGGCCGATGCTCTTGCCACCCACTTCGAACGCGCCGCGATTGCCCGCCTCCATGATGCCGGGGCCGCCGCCGGTGACCACATAGATGGGCGTGTCGTGCTCGCGCGAGCGCGTTGTCACGATGCCGGCGAAGCGCTGCGCTTCATCGTAGTAGCGCGACATCACGACCTTGGTCTCGGCGCGGCTCACGGCCTTCGCATCGCCGCTGGCGCGCGCCGCGGCGAGCTCGGCCTGCGCCGGCTCGGGAGGCGTGATGCGCGCGCTGCCGAAAATCACGATGGTGGACTTGATGTCGTGCTCGAGCTGCACCATCTCGGGCTTGAGCAGTTCGAGCTGCATGCGCACCGGGCGCAGTTCCTCGCGCAGCAGAAAGTCCTTGTCGGTGAAGGCCAGCCGATACGCACTCTCCGGTCCGGTGTAGCGCGAAGGCGCCTCGATAACCTTTGCGTCTTCCTGGGCGCTCGGGAAGTTGCGTGCCGTGAGATCTTTGCGTTTGTCCATCTTCGCAGCTTACATCGGCATCGTGGGCCGGCTGGTGCAGACGCTGCACGCCGGATTGCGATGCATGCGAACCTCGGTCCACTCCATGCTTCGCGCATCGAGCATCTGCAGGCGCCCGGCGAGCGACGTGCCGATGCCCGCGAGCAGCTTCAGCGTCTCAGCCGCCTGCATCGTGCCGACGATGCCCACCAGCGGCGCGAACACGCCCATCGTCGCGCAGAGCGTTTCTTCGAACGTTGCCTCGGGCGGGAAGATGCAGGCATAACAGGGGTGCGCGTCATTTCGCGTGTCGTAGACCGAGATCTGCCCGTCGAAGCCGATCGCCGCGCCTGATACGAGCGGCACGCGCCGCGCCACGCATGCGGCGTTCACGGCGTGCCGGGTCGCGAAGTTGTCGCTGCAGTCGACCACCACGTCAACGTCACCCAGCAGCTCCTGAAGGAGAAGTGCATCGGCGCGTTCTTGCAGCGCCACGACACGCACCTCGGGGTTGATCGCATGAATCGTCTGCGCCGCGGAATTCGCTTTGGGTTGGCCGACACGCGACAGGTTATGCGCGATCTGGCGCTGCAAGTTGGTCAGGTCCACCGTGTCGTGGTCGATGATCGTGATGCGGCCCACGCCGGCCGTCCCGAGGTACAGCGCCACCGGCGAGCCCAGCCCGCCGGCGCCGATCACGAGGGCGTGCGACGCCAGCAAGCGCTGCTGGCCTTCAATGCCCAACTCATTCAACAAGATGTGCCGCGAATAGCGCAGCAGTTGGTCGTCGTTCATGCGCGGAGGATAGCGAAACTGGCGGCCCACGAAAAACGCCCGCGGTTGCGGGCGTTGTCGGGAGCCGGCGCTGCGCTTGACCGATCAGTTCGTATTGGCCTCGGCCTTGCGTTCCACCGCCGTCTTGCTCACCAGCACGGGCTTGCCCTTCAGCCGGTTCAGCGCCTGCACCAGTTGAAAGTCTTCCGCGCTGCCGAATTCCGGCAAGGGCTTGGGAGGACTCGCCGCGCGCTTGGCGTTTTCGTCTTCGAGCTTCTTGCGCGCCTCTTCGCGCGCCTTTTCCCGCGCTTCGTCTTTCACCTCCGCGCCCTGGCCGCTTTGCAGGTGTTTTTCCAGATCGGCTTCGCGCACGCGCAGCGAGGCGAACAGGTTGCCTTCCGAGGTTTCGTCGAGCATCACGTCGGGCACGATGCCCTTGGCCTGGATTGACGCGCCGCTCGGTGTGTAGTAGCGCGCGGTGGTGATCTTCAGCGCCGTGTCGGGCGACAGCTGGCGCACCGTCTGCACCGAGCCCTTGCCGAAGGTTTGCGCGCCCATGATCGTGGCGCGTTTGTGGTCTTGCAGCGCACCTGCGACGATTTCACTGGCCGACGCCGAGCCTTCGTTGACGAGCACAATCAGCGGAACCTTCTTCACCGCGTCGGGAAGCTTGCGCAGCGGGTCGCCGCTGCCGCGACGCATGTAGAACTCGGGAGAGGCCTTGAAGGTGGCCTTGGAGTCGGAGATCTGCCCGTTCGTCGAGACCACCACGGCGTCCGCCGGCAGGAAGGCCGCCGAAATCGCGACCGAAGCCTCGAGCAGGCCGCCCGGGTCATTGCGCAAATCGAGCACCAGGCCCTTCAGGTTGGGCTCCTGCTTGTAGATCTCGTCGAGCTTGCGCACGAAGTCGTCGACCGTGCGGTCTTGGAACTGGCTCACGCGCAGCCAGGCGTAGCCCGGCTCGATGACCTTGGAGCGAACGCTCTGGGTGCGAATCTCTTCGCGCACGATCGTCACCGGGAACGTGCGGCTCTCGGCGCGGCGAAACACGGTGAGCACCACCTTGGTATTGGGCTCGCCGCGCATGCGCTTGACCGCCTGGTCCATGCTCAAGCCCTTGACGACGGTGTCGTCGATCTTCGTGATCAGGTCGCCGCTCTTCAAACCGGCGCGAAATGCGGGCGAGCCTTCGATGGGCGACACCACCTTGACAAGGCCGTCTTCCATGCCGATCTCGATGCCCACGCCGACGAACTTGCCGGTCGTGCCTTCGCGAAATTCCTTGAACGTCTTCTTGTCGAAGTACTGCGAATGCGGGTCCAACCCGGAGACCATGCCACTGATGGCGTCGGTGATCAGCTTCTTTTCGTCGACCGCTTCGACATAGTCGCTCTTGACCATGCCGAACACGGCCGCAAGCTGCTGCAACTCTTCGAGCGGAAGCTGGGCGACGGAACTGCGGGCAATCGCCTGCAATTGCATCGTGGCCAGAGCGCCGGCCACCGCGCCGAGCGCGACCCACCCCGCCACCTTGAGTTTTCTGCCCATCGATTTCCCCTTTGGCCTGTGCCCAAACCGTGCGAACGTATGAAAAACTTCGTGGTCAGTATATTCGCGCGACCTGTTTTCGAGTGCCGTCCCCTCGGGAAAGTTGCACGGCGTTGCACCCTTTGGCCGGCGATCTGCTCGCCGCCCCCGCGTCTCGGGGAGATGGCCGCGGCTGCCTCAAACCCCCTCGGCGCCCCTCGGGCGGCGGCGCTCTCACGGCGGAGTGGGGCGCGCGAACGTCACCACGTGATCGACCTGGGCCCGGATGCCGATCCATTCGCCCACCTGATGGTCGTGGTGCGACGGCACATGCGCCATCACCTGCTCGCCGCTGGCCAGACGCAGCGTGTAAAGAAACTCCGAGCCGCGAAATGCCTTGCGCTCGATCCGGGCTTTCACCGGCGCGGCGTCGTCGTGCACGATGTCGTCGGCACGCAGCAGCACGTCGCAGCGCCCTTCGTCGAAGGCCTCTGGCAGGGGGCATTCGAGCATGTCGCTGAGGTCGCCCAGCGGCGTTCGCACGATGCTGCCACCGGGCGTGGCGACGATCTGCGCCGGTGCGAACACGCCGTGGCCGATGAAATCGGCGACGAAACGCGTCGCCGGGCGGTGGTACAGGGTGTAGGCGTCGTCCCACTGTTCGAGCACGCCCTTGTGCATCACGCCGATCAGGTCGCCGATCGCAAAGGCCTCGAACTGGTCGTGGGTCACGAACAGCGCGGTGATCTGCAAGCCCTTGAGAATGGCGCGCAGTTCCTGGGCCAGGCGCTCGCGCAGGTCGACGTCCAGGCTGGAAAACGGTTCGTCCAGCAGCAGCAGCCGCGGGCGCCGCGCCAGCGCGCGCGCCAGCGCCACGCGCTGCTGCTGGCCCCCGGAAAGCTCGTGCGGGGCGCGTTTCCCGGCATGGCCCAGCCCCACGAGGTCAAGCACTTCCTGGGTTCGTGCGCGGCGCTGCGCCGTGTCGAGGTGGGCGATCCCGAAGGCAACGTTCTGGGCCACGTTCAGATGCGGAAACAGCGCGTAGTCCTGGAAAACCATGCCGATCTGGCGGTCTTCGGGCGGAAGGTGCAGGTCTGAATTGGCGTCGCCCAGCGTCTGGCCATCGATCGCGATGCGCCCGGCGCGCAGCTTCTCCAGCCCGGCCACCGCCCGCAGCAACGAGGTCTTGCCGCAGCCCGACGGCCCGATCAAGACGCCGATCTCGCCGCGTTGCAACCCGAGCGACACCGCAGCGACCGCAGCCCGCGCCGCAGCCGCGCCATAACGGACCTCGGCGCGTTCGATTTCGAGAAACATGGGCCTATGATAGGTGGCAATTACAAATCAGAATCGTTCGCATTTGGGAGGTGCCTCCGATCTCATGTCACGCCTGCTGATCATCGGCGCCTTCTTGCTCGCCCTTCCGGTGGTGAGCGTGTTGGGCGCCTGGTTCGGCCTGGACGCGGCGGGCGTGCAGGCGCTGCGCCACTTGTGGCAGACCGTGCTGCCGGCCTACGCGCTCAATTCCCTGGTGCTGGCCGTGGCCGTCGGAGTGGGCGTCGCGCTCGTCGGCGGAGCCACGGCGGTGCTCGTCACGCTGTTCGACTTCCCGCTGCGCCGCACCTTCGAATGGGCCTTGCTGCTGCCGCTGGCGATGCCGGCCTACGTGCTCGCCTACGCCACCACCGACGCGCTGCAATTCAGCGGGCCGCTGCAAACCGCGCTGCGCGCCGCCACCGGCGCCCGCGGCGCACTCTGGCCCGACGTGCGCAGCCTGTGGGGTGCGATCCTGCTGTTCATTTTCTGCCTCTACCCCTACGTCTACCTGTTGACGCGCGCGGCGCTGGTGGAGCGCGGCGTGCACCTGATGGAAGCGGCGCGCCTGCTCGGTGCCGGCACGTCGCGGCGGGTGCGGGAGGTGGCCTTGCCGCTGGCGCGCCCTGCCATCGCCGCCGGCGTGGCCTTGGCGCTGATGGAAACCCTGGCCGACTACGGCGTGGGCTCGTACTTCGGGCTGCAAACCTTCACGACCGGCATCTACAAGGCCTGGCTCGTGATGAACGACGCCGACGCCGCAGCCCAACTCGCCTCGGTGCTGCTGCTCGTCGTGTCGGCGTTGCTCTGGCTGGAGCGCCGCGCGCGCAAGCGCCTGCGCTTTGCCACCTCCGCCGGCGCGGCCGCGCCGGTCAGCAGCGAAGCGCGGCCGCTGCGCCTCACCGGAACCCGCGCGGTGCTCGCGTTCGCCGCTTGCGCGACGCCGGTGCTGCTGGGGTTCGTGCTGCCGGTGCTGGTGCTGCTGCGTTTGCTGCTCGAGGAGTTGGATTCGGCCGAAGTCCAGGTTCCGTTCGCGCGCTTTGCCCAATGCGCGGCGGTGAGCCTGCAACTCGCGGTATGCGCCGCGCTGCTGGCGGCGCTGCTGGCCGGCGCGCTGTCGTTCGCGCTTCGCACCCGGCCGAGCCGGACCCTGAACTGGGCCGTGCGCACCGTGTCGCTGGGCTACGCGGTGCCTGGCGCGGTGATCGCGGTCGGGGTGCTGATTCCGCTGGCCTGGCTGCAACAGCGCTTCGCCCCCTGGGGCGTGAGCGCGCTCGTCACTGGCACCTTGTTTGGTGTGCTCTACGCCTACCAGGTGCGGTTCTCGGCGGTGGCGCTGCAATCGCTCGAGGCGGGCTACGCGCGCATCCCGGCGTCGGTCGACGAAACCGCGCGCATGCTCGGCGCCTCGCGTTGGCGCGTGCTCCGGCAACTGCACGCACCGCTGCTGAGGCGCGCCACCTTGGCGGCGCTGCTGCTGGTGTTTGTCGACGTGATGAAAGAGCTGCCCGCGACGCTGCTGCTGCGCCCGTTCAACAGCGACACGCTCGCCGTCGTCGCCTACCAACTGGCGCGCGACGAGCGGCTGGGGGAAGCGGCGCTGCCGTCGCTGGCGATCGTTCTCGTTGGTTTGGTGCCGGTGCTGCTGCTGTCGCGAGCCATGCGGCGCTGAGCGGCGCAGACGCGCTACCACGCTGAGCGGCGCAGCCGCGCTACCATCGAGCCTCGCCGCTCATGAGGAAACGCACGGCCGCCCGAAGTTTCCTCATCCCCAAAGGCCACGAAGGGGCCCCTTCGTGGC